>JAYSVE010000172.1:0-5001 GCA_043718725.1 Methylibium sp. | reverse complement strand
GTTCGCAAGGCTTGAGTATGGAGCGCCGGGGTCGGCCGGCGTCATCCGGCCGAGCCGCGCCGGCCCGGGTGAACGGTTCACGCGCTCAGCTTGGCGTGGCGGCGCGGTAGCCGCGCGGGATCGCCCCGAGCAAATTGCGCGTGTACTCCTGCCGCGGCGCGTCGAGGATCTGCTCGACACTGGCTTGCTCGACCACCTCGCCGTCCTTCATCACCATCACCTCGTCGGCCATGAAGCGCACCACGGCCAGGTCGTGGCTGATGAAGATGTAGGCCAGGCCCAGCTCGTCCTGCAGGTCCTTGAGCAGGTTCAGCACCTGTGCCTGCACCGAGACGTCGAGCGCGCTGACGGCCTCGTCCAGCACCAGCACCTCGGGGTCCAGCGTCAGGCAGCGCGCGATGGCCACGCGCTGGCGCTGGCCACCGGAAAATTCATGCGGGTACTTGTGCATCGCCGCGTCCTCCAGGCCGACCTTGTCCAGCAGCGCGCGGGCGCGGGCCTCGCGCTCGGCCGCGTCTCGGCCGATGCGGTGGATGGTCATCGGCTCGATCAGGGTCTGGCCGACCGTGAAGCGCGGGTTCAACGAGGCATAGGGGTTCTGGAACACCACCTGGATGCGCCGCCGCATCGCCATCATTTCGGGTTTCGACAAGGCCAGCAGGTCGCGCCCGTCGAACACCACCCGGCCGCCGACCGGCCCGCCGCTGGGTTCGTGCAGGCGCAGCAGGGTCAGGCCCATCGTGGTCTTGCCCGAGCCCGATTCGCCCACCACGCCCAGCGTGTGGCCACGCCTGAGCTTGAACGTGGCGCCCTTGACCGCCTTGAACTCGCGCCGGCCGAAAATGCCGCGCCTGAGCCAAAAGCTTTTCGTCAAGTCGCTGGCCTCGATGATCACCGGCGCATTCGGGTCCTTGGGCTGGCCCGGTGCAGCCGCGTCGCGGCCCGAGATGTGGTCGTCGATCACGCGCAGCCGCGCGCTGCGCTGCGCCAGGGTCGGGCGGCAGGCCAGCAGCGCCTTGGTGTAGGCGTCCCGCGGGTTGGCAAAGATGCCGGCCACCGGGCCTTGTTCGCGCACCGTGCCCTGGCGCATCACCACCACATGGTCGGCAATCTCGCCGACCACGCCCAGGTCGTGGCTGATGAACAGCATGCTCATGCGGTGCTTTTCCTTCAGCCCGGCGAGCAGCTCCAGGATCTGGCGCTGGATGGTCACGTCCAGCGCGGTGGTCGGCTCGTCGGCGATCAGCAGCTTGGGCTCGCAGGCCAGCGCCATCGCGATCATCACGCGCTGTTGCTGGCCGCCCGACAACTCGTGCGGGTGGGCGCCCAGGCGCCGCTTCGGCTCGGGCATGCCCACCTCCACCAGCAGCGCCTCGGCGCGCTCCCAGGCCTGGCGCCGGCTCATCCGCAGGTGCTTGATCAGCGGCTCGCAAATTTGCTGGCCCACCGTGAACACCGGGTTCAGCGAGGTCATCGGGTCCTGGAACACGCAGGCGATCTGCCGGCCGCGCAGCGTCTGCAATTCCGCCAACGTGGCGGCCAGCATGTCGCGGCCCTGGAACGTGATGCGGCCCTGGCGCTCGGCGTTGTCGGGCAGCAGGTTCAGGATCGACATCGCCGTGACGCTCTTGCCCGAGCCCGACTCGCCGACCAGCGCGACGGTGCGGTTTTCGGGCACGTCGAAGCTGACGCCCACGTCGTCTCGGCCGACCGCTTGCACGCGCTGCATCACGCCGCCGGTGGTTCCCAGGCGGAACGCGACACGCAAATCCTTGATGCTCAAAAGCATGGTTCAGCGCCTCAGTAGTGGAAACGCAACTGCGCCAGGTTCAGCGCGCCGCCGTCGACCCTGTAAACCATGCGGTGCTCGTCGGTGATGCGACGCGACCAATAGCCCGACAAGGCATGCTTGAGTGGCTCAGGCTTGCCCAGACCGGCGAATGGCTCGCACTGCGTTTCACGTATCAGCTTGTTGATCCGCTCGACCATCCGCTTGTCCTGTTTTTGCCAGTAGAGGTAGTCTTCCCAGGTTTCATCGGCGAAGACGAGCTTCACTTGGCCAATTTCCGTTCAACGCCCTTGCCGGCATGGAGCTGGCCGATGGCCGTCAGCAGGCGCTTCGCGTTGCTCGGGTTCCGCAACAGGTAGGCCGTCTCTTCGAGGGCCTTGAAATCTTCCAGTGACAGCATCACGACGGACTGCTCCCCATTGCGCGTGATGATCAGTGTCTCGTGGTCATTGCACACGCGGTCCATCGTGCTGGCCAGGTTGGCGCGTGCGGCAGAGTAGGTGATGGCGTCCATGGAATACTCCCGTTTTTGTACGCGTTATTGTACAAGTATCGTTCACTCCAACCCCCGCAACTTCGGGTCCAGCGCGTCGCGCAGCGCATCGGTGAAGAGCGAAAACGCGGTCACGAACACCGCCATGAACAGCGTCGCGGCCACCAGTTGCCACCAGTGGCCCAGGATCAGCTCGCTCTGCGCCTCGGCCAGCATCGTGCCCCAGCTCACCTGGTCGACCGCCACACCCAGGCCGAGGTAGCTCAGGATCACCTCGGCCTTGATGAAGCCCACCACGTGGATCGACAACTGCACCAGCGCCACATGGCTCACGTTGGGCAGGATGTGTTTGAAGATGCGCGAGATCGGGCTGGCGCCGATCGCCTCGGCGGCGCGCACGTATTCGCGCACGCTGTGCTTGATGAACTCGGCCCGCACCAGCCGGTAGATGCCGGTCCAGCCGGTCAGGCCCAGGATGATGACGATGCTCCAGATGCCCCTGGGAATGATCGCGTCGGCCCGGTTCAGCACCGCCGCGAACGTGAAGATCAGCAAGATGCCGGGGATCGACGTGAACACGTTGTAGACCCACTCCAGCAGGTCGCCCACCTTGCCGCCGAAGAAGCCGCCGACGGCGCCCAGCACGGTGCCGATCAGGGTGGCCACCACGGCGGCCAGCACGCCGACCATGATGGAAATCTCGGCGCCCTTGACGGCCTTGGCCAGCACGTCGCGGCCCAGGCGGTCGCCGCCAAACGGCAGCGTGTCTTGCTTGACCACGTCGACGGTCTTGTACGTCGCGGCGCGTTCTTCCCATTCCTTGTAGCGGGGGCTAAGCGGGTCGACGTCGGAGATGTCGACGTTCGGGCCCTTGGGCACGGCGATGGCGGTGGCTTCGACCTTGGCGGCCGGGCCCATGAAGGTCGGCGGCGCGTTCGGCACGCCGACTTCCTTTTGCCACTGCCCAGCCACCAGGCCCAGGCCGGCGGCGATGACCAGCAGCAGAAATGCGCCGACGATGTACAGCGACACCAGCCCGACCTTGTCGGACCTGAAGCGCTTCCAGGCCGCACCCCACACCCCGCCGGAGGATGAGGCCGGCACCACGCCGACAGAAGGCAGCACCGCGCTCATTTCAATACCACCCGCGGGTCGGCCAGCTTGTACAGCACGTCGGTCGCCAGGTTCACGCCCATCGTGATCACCGCGATGTAGATCGTCACCGCCTGGATCACCGGATAGTCGCTGCGGTTCACCGCCAGCAGCACCTCGCGGCCAAGACCCGGAATGGAGAAAAAAGTCTCGATCAGGAACGAGCCGACGAAGATGCCCGGCAGCGCCACCGCCACGTTGGTGAGGATGGGGATCAGCGCATTGCGCAGCACATGCTTCATCAAAATCGTCTGCTCGGTCAGGCCCTTGGCACGCGCGGTGCGCACGTAGTCCTGGCCGATCTCATCTAGAAAGAACGTGCGGTACAGGCGCATCTGCGGCGCCAGGCCGACCAGCACCGCCAGCATCACCGGCAGCGGCGTGTAGACCGCCAGGTTGGTCCAGAAACTGTTGCTCCACCCTTGCACCGGGAACCAGCCGAGCTGGAACGCGAACAGGTACTGGCCGACGATCACGTAGACCAAAAACGAGATCGACAGCGCCACCGTGCTGAGCACCATGATGGCTCGGTCGGTGAGCGAGCCGCGAACATAAGCCACCGCCATCGCGAACGGAATCGCCAGCAGCACGTCGAGCAACAGGATCGGCACCATCACCGTCAGCGTGGCCGGCAGCCGCGTCATGAACAGGTTGGCGACCGACTCGTTGGTGGCCCAGCTCTTGCCCCACTCGAACGTGACGATCTGCTTGAAGAAGATCGCGAGCTGTTCCCACACCGGCTTGTTCAACCCGAGCTGGTCGCGGATCGCCTGGATCTGGTCGGGCGATGCGTTCAGGCCGCCCAGAATCTCGGCCGGGTCGCCGCCGAAATACTTGAACAGGAAGAACACCAGCAGCACGACGCCAATCAGCGTCGGGATCATTTGCCACAGGCGGCGGATCAGGTAGGCGGCCAAAACGATGGGTCTTTCGCGATCAGCGCTGGCGGTTGGAATGTCGGCGAGTCTAAGCGTCGCGTCGTGCCGGCCGGCACCACGTTTGCCCTGCACGTTCGGGGGTCAATCGGCGGGCCCGCTGGCGCGCCAAGACCCTAGACTTCGCTGTCTCGGGGCCGCGCGGCCCCAGGGTTCCCGCAAGGAGCGAACGTGATGCGATGGCGTGGATCGACAGGGGGCTGGATGTGGGTGGTGCTGGCCTGCGCCAGTGTGCCGGTGATGGCGCTCGCGGCCGATGCGCCGGCGCCGGCGCCGGCCTCCGCGATTGCGGCCGGCCAGAAGGTGCTGCGCTACGCCTTCCCGGTGGCCGAAACCGGCTTCGACCCGGCGCAGATCAGCGACCTATATTCGCGCACCGTCACCGCGGGCATCTTCGAAGCGCCGCTCGCTTTCGACTTCCTGGCGCGGCCGTTCCGAACCAAGCCGATCACCGTCGAGGCGCTGCCCGAGATCTCGGCCGACTTCACACGCTTCACCTTTCGCGTCAAGCCCGGCATCTACTTTGCCGACGACCCGGCCTTCAAGGGCGTCAGGCGCGAGCTGACCGCGCAGGACTATGTCTACACCCTCAAGCGCCACTACGACCCCAAGCTCAAGAGCCCCAACCTGTA
>JAYSVE010000171.1:0-5006 GCA_043718725.1 Methylibium sp. | reverse complement strand
CCTTCGCGTCATGACTTGAGGCAGGAGCCGTATGCGGTAGTGCCGCACGTACGGATCTGTGCGGGGGGCGGGGAGTAATCCTCGTCCCTACCGCGACCCCCGCTGTCACTTCAAGTACCAGTCCACCGCCGCATCGATGCCGCTGCGGACCAGCTCGGCCTTGCTACCCACCGGTTGCCAGCCCAGCACCTGCTGCGTCTGGGTGCTGTCATAGCGGGCACGGTGCGCCCGGCATTGCCAGTCATGCAAGCTCGGCATGCGCTTGTTCGGGTGGTTGATGGCGTGCTTGACGATCTCTTTGAGCGCGTCCTTGGCGAAGTGGACCGCCAGCGGTGTGGTCAGGGCCTGGATCCGTGTGCCGCTGGCCTGCGCCAGGGCCGCCACGTACTCACGCGCGCTCAGCAGCGGTGCATCGGTCACGAGGAAGGCCTGGCCTTCGATGCCGGGCTTGTCGAGCGCCAACACCAACGCCTTGGCCACATCGTCGACCAAGACAAAAGGCAGTTGATGCTGACCGTCGCCCCAATAGCGCACCCGGGTGTCGGACTCGAACATGCCCACCCCCCAGTGCGCCGGCACCGCACCCGCACCGATGACGATGCCCGGGCGCAGGATCACCAGCGGCAGGCCTTGGGTGCGGTGCAACTCCAGCAGCAGCGCCTCGCAGGCCGCCTTGGAGCGGCCATAGTGGTTGCGGGTGGCAATCGCCGGGTCCAGCGGTGTGTCTGAGCGGATGACGGTCTGGGCACTGGCGGAATCGTAGGAATCGATGGTGCCGGTGTAGATGAAGCGGCGCACGCCCTGCTTCACGGCGGCTTGCGCCAGCACGGCAGTGGGCTCGACATCGCCCTGCAAGTAATCGGCCCACTTTTCGCCGGTGGCCTTGGCCAGGTGGTACACAACTTCGATGCCATCCAGCGCGCGCGCCAGCGTCGCGGGGTCGCCGTGACTGCCCGAGACGATGTCGACCGCCAGGCCCTCGAGCTCGACCTGGGCCGATTGCGCGCTGCGCGTGAGCACCCGCACCCCCAGGCCCCGGGCAACGAGCTGGGCGACGAGGCGTTTGCCAATGAAGCCTGTTCCGCCGACCACCAGGATGCGCGGCATGGGCGGGCCTTGAACGGGTGACGCCGCAGCAGCGGCGGCCGCGGCCTGCGCGCCAGGGTTCAGGCTGGCGACCATGGCGTTGGCCGTGGCGGCCGCCTGCGTGCACAGGCCCATCACCTGGCACGCAAACTCCGGCCGCAGCCGTTCGTCCATCGTGCCGGACAGGCCGCTGTAAAAGGCCTTGACGCTCAGGGCAATGCTCTGGGCGAAGGGGTCGCGTGCCGCGCTCTTGTTCAATGCGCCGCCAAGCGCCCGCGCAAAATTGACCACGCCTTGCCGCAACAGCGCCGAAGCAGCGTGGCCGGCCACCGCGAGGTTGTCGAACATGGTGCTGACGCTGTGCGATCGGGTCGCCAGGTAAAGGTCGCGCCCAAAGTCCAGGTCGCCGGCCTGCGCGTTGCCGCGGATCCTGACCGTGCGCACCGGGTGGCCTTGCGCGAACGAAACCGTCATCGACACCGCTGTGGCCCCCCGCTGGCCCGCGATCTGCCAATGGCGAAACGCCGTCTTGCCACCGGGCAGGGCCAAGGGGCCACTCGGCAACACCTGAAGGTCGTCCAGCGGCCCGACCAGATCCACCACAAACGCCGCCAGGTGCGGGCCGACCTCCAGAAAGAGATTGCCAGGCTGAGCCAACATCCAATTGTTGAATGGGCCAAAGCGCAACTGGCCCAAAGGCAGCAACCAATTCACTGCCACGTTGTCCAGGCGGCCCACTGTTTGGCTCTTCACGTCGTGGCGCATGCGCTCATAGGCCGGCGTGAACAGAAAGTTGTGGTTCACGCCCAATTGCTTGCCGCTGCGCTGCGCGGCGCTGGCCAACGCCACGCAGTCTTCAAGGCTCGGCGCCATCGGCTTTTCAAGAAACACATGCTTGCCGGCGAGCAGGCAGCGCTGCGCCGCCTCGGCATGCAGGTGCGGCGGCAGCAGCACGTGCACCACCTCGCAATCCGACGCCAGCAAGGCGTCGAGCGAGCCATGGACCTGGGCGATGCCATGCGCCTGAGCGGCGCCCTGCGCGCGGCCGATGGACGTGTCGCACACCGCACTCAGCGTCGCCCCAGGCACCCCGCGCACGGCCTGCACATGCGCCTGCAATATGTACCCGGCACCTAGAAAACCGACTTTGTATTTGAGATCGCTCATGTTGTGGTGTGAAACTCGTGCGGAAGATTTTTACTTGTGTTCGATGATCGAGAAGTGGCCACGCCGCCGGGAAATCTGATACTTCAAGAATCCCCAGGCATTGGCCCATTTCCCGGCGACCGCGAAGAACGAGTACAGGAAACTGTCTGTCCAGCCTTCACCGCCTTTGATTTTGTACCGGGCAATTCTGGAGAATAGATACCCATAGGCCAGCGCGAGCCCGGCCAGGGACAGGCTGCCCGTCGGCCACGCCAGCAACAGGCCAACGCCAGGCAAGGCAAGACCCCAAAAGCCAATGCTGCGCCGCTCCTTGGCGCCGTCGCGCGCCGCCGTGTGCCCGTTGGCGGCGTAACGCTGTCCGATGGCATGCCCGGCGCGAACAGAGCGCTGCCACCATTGGCCAAATCGCTGCATGTTTGCATCATGCGTGGCCATGGACGCCGCCAGGCGAACGATCTTGAACCCGGCCAAGCCGACGCGCACACCGAATTCGGAGTCCTCGCCGGCAATGATGGCGGTATTGAAACCTTTCAGGCGCGTGAAAACCTCTGGCCGCACGGCCATGATGCCGCCGATTTCTCCCCATTGCGTCAACTCGCCCGCTGGCCCTTTCCATTCGAGCGCGCAAAGGCGGTTGTAAATCGACTGCTCCGGGTGCCGCTCGAGCAACTGGCCGACGACAATGCCATATTGCGAATGGCCCGCCATTGCCGCCCGGGCGGTGGCCAACCAATCGGCGTCGAGCACACAATCACCATCAAGAAATTGAACCAGCGCCAAACCCGGGTTTCGCGCCGCGAGCCAGGCAAAACCTTCATTGCGAGCACGTGCCGCGGAAAAGGGTGTTGTCGGGTCGAGTCGGAGCACCGAAACGGCCATCGATTCGGCCAATTCGGCGCTGCCGTCGGTGGAGCCGGAGTCCACATACACCACCCGCGCCGTGGTGGCATCGATTCCGGCCAGCGCCGCTGCCAAACGCGGCCGCTCGTTGCGGCCGATGACCACCACGCCTGGCGCTGGCCCGGTTGGGATGGCATTCAAACTCACCATGTTCGGCGCGCGCCGTGCGGCCGGCGAAGTTGGCCGCTCACCAGTGCGCACCAATCGCCCAACAAGAGGTCATTCGCCGCGCTCCTGGGCTGATGGCGCAAGCCAGCGCGACCTCCCAGCCCCAGCGCACGCCGGATGGCCAGGCTGCCACGACCGACGAGCCAGAGCAGGTCGCTCAGGATTTCGCCGCTCACGCCATGCAGCTTCACCAGCACCTTGCGGCGCGAGTCGTACCGGTAGCCCGGGCGCCGTTGGCGGGCCTTGAGATCCAGGTGATACGGTGAATCCCCAAGCGATGCGCCGCAGCGCGCGGGATAGTGAAAACTTTTGCGGAATCCATCCCCAACGACGGCGCGATCCGGGCTGAATTCGAACGCGACGGTTCGACTCACACTGGTCTGAAAAATGGCAGGGGTGTCGTCTGATTCGGTGAACAAAGCGTGGCAGGAATCGCACTGGCCCAGGGACAGCAGCTTGGCCTGGCAGGCGGGACAAATCATCATTCCCAGCAGCTGGGTCTTGTCAATCATTGGGTTCCTCTGGGTCGGGGTGCGGGATCATCGTCTGGCCTGGATTCCCGCCCTGGTGAGTTCAACAAACATGGCAGCCGATTTTCGGGCACCGAGCGACGCCGACCTACGCGGTGTTGTAACCGGTAAGCCACCTCTATCCACGGGAAAGTGAGAAAGACGGGATAGCCGGCGCACAGCCCGGCGCTGGCGCCACAATATCGCTTTATCTCCATTCGACGGGCAAGCACCATGGCCGGACTCACCCCAAAATCGCCGCAACCCACCGCCATCACCGCGCACCAGCAGTCAAGGGTGCTGGAGGTCGGTTTTGCCGATGGCGCGCAGTTTCGAATCCCGTTCGAACTGATGCGCGTGTACTCGCCGTCGGCCGAGGTCCAGGGCCATGGACCGGGGCAAGAGGTGCTGCAGACCGGCAAGCGCGAGGTCGAGCTCACGGCGTTGGAGTCGGTCGGCAATTACGCCGTCCAGCCGCATTTCTCCGATGGCCACAACACCGGCATCTTTTCGTGGGACTACCTGTACTTTCTGGGCGCGCAGCAGGCCGAGCTGTGGCAACAGTACGAGGCGCGGCTGCAAACCGCCGGCATGAGCCGCGACGCGCCGATGGCCGATGCGGCCGCGTCGGCGTCCGGCTGCGGCCACAACCACTGAAGCATTGCGATCCCATGAGTGACACCCACTTCGGTTTCCAGACCGTCGACGAATCGCAGAAGGCGGGCCGGGTGCGCGGCGTGTTCGATTCGGTCGCATCGAAGTACGACGTGATGAACGACCTGATGTCGCTCGGCCTGCACCGCGCCTGGAAGGCTTACACCGTGGCGGTGGCCAATGTGCAAAGCGGTGACCGCGTGCTCGACCTGGCGGGTGGCACCGGTGACCTGGCGCGTGCCTTCGCCCGAAAAGTCGGGCCGTCGGGCCTGGTGCTGCACACCGACATTAACGAGGCCATGCTGCGCCAGGGCCGTGACCGGCTGCTCGACGAAGGCCTGGTGCTGCCGACGCTCATCTGCGATGCCGAGCGCCTGCCGCTGCCAGATGCGTCGTTCGACCTGGTGACGGTGGCCTTCGGCCTGCGCAACATGACACACAAGGAACTGGCGCTGGCGGAGATGGCACGCGTGCTGCGCCCGGGAGGCCGGGTGCTCGTGCTCGAGTTCTCCAAAGTGGCTG
>JAYSVE010000018.1:0-2444 GCA_043718725.1 Methylibium sp. | reverse complement strand
CCGCCTGACCTTTGGACGCGGCGGCCGGCTGGCGTTTGGCCAGGCTCCTGGCCAGCAACTCGGTCAGGTCGACGACGTTGGAGGCGCCACCCTCCGAGGGCGCGCTTTCGACCGGCGTCACGCTCTCGGTCTCGCCGGCCTCGACCTTGCGCTTGACCAGGGCCCGGATCGCGTCGCCGAACGTGTCGCTGTAGCGCTGCGCCTGCCACGGCGTGGTCATGTCGCGGACGAGTTGCGCGGCCATCTTCAACTCGGCCGGTTTCAGGTTGGCGCCGGTCTGGCCGGACGGCGGCAGCTTCAAGCCCTCGGCGGGCCGGATCTCGCTGGCCCAGCGCAGGGTGTTGAGCATCAACGCCGCGCCCGACGGGATCAGCGCGGCCAGGTGCTCCCGGGTGTTCATCACGACCCGGGCGATGCCGATGACGCCGGCCTGAAGCATGGCCTCGCGCAGCAACGCATAGACCTTCTCGCCCTTGCCGATCGGCTCCAGGTAGTAGGGCCGCTCCAGCAGCACGAAGTCAATCTCGTGGGCCTGGACAAAGGCTTCGATCTCGATGGTCTGGGTGGCCTTGGGGTAGGCGGCGCGGATCTGCTCGTCGCTCAGCACGACGTAGTCGCCGCCCTCTTGCTTGATGCCCTTGACGATGTCGTCGGTGCTGATTTCCTTGCCGGTGCGCTTGTTCACGCGCTTGTAGCCCACCGGGTCCATGGTGCGCTTGTCGAGCCAGTCAAAGTCGATCCCAACGTCCTGCGAGGCCGGGTAAAGCGCCACCGGCACATGCACCAGGCCAAAACTGATGGCCCCTTTCCAGACCGCGCGAAGCATGCGTCTCTCCGTTGCCCGCGGCACAGCCCGTGCGCGGTGTTGAAAATTGGGCCGCGATCGCGGTGTTCATACCCGCTTTGTCGCGCCCTCCCTGCGCCTCATGTCGCATGCCTGGATCATCTGCGCCCAAGGCCTGGGGCGGCGTAGGCGTTCGAACAAAGCGCGTGTAGGACAGCGGGCCTGCGTGGCACGGCCAGACGCCGCCGGCGCCGGCCCGTGCAGGCTCATTCCTACAAACAGGCGCGTTGCATCCCGACGACCAGGCGCCTTGTGGCCGCCTAAGCTTTGCATCAGCCGGCCTTTCCGGTTCGGTTTTCGTTTTTTCAACTCTCAGGAGATAGACCATGAACGCAACGAAACTTCTCGTGACCACGGCTGCGGCCGCGTCCATCGTCGGCGCCATCGGCCTGGCAGCCGCCCAGACCTCGACGACCACCCCCGCGACGACCGATTCGACCACCACGACCACGACGACTCCGAACTCGCCGTCGACGTCACCGTCGACCACCACGACAACGACGCCTTCGACGACCACCCTGCCTGACCGGCAGGCGCCGATGCCCAGCGCCGCCCCGGCGGCGGGCAGCGACTCGACCGGCACGATGAAGAACAGCAACACCACGGGCACGATGGACAAGCCGGCGTCGGACACCACCGACCGCGCCATGACGCCCGGCACATCGATGAACGACAACGCCACGATGGGCACCGAGCGCGCCGCGCAAGCGGATCGCAACTGACCGCCGCGACGCCTGGTCGTTGCACCGCCGGCGGGGGAAACCTCGCCGGCGCAGTGACGTTCAGGCGCGAAGCAACCCTTTGCCGAGACTGACGCCGTGACGAGCCAACTTCAAGCCGACATCGTCGAAGGGCTGCGCCGCGGCGTGCTGCTGGCGGTGGCGGTGCTGGCCGTCGTCACCCCGCCGGTGTTGCAACCCGGCCTGCACCTGGCCCGCAGCCCCGGCGTCGACGGGCGTGCGCCGGTCGCAGCTGCGCCACGCCTTCCGCGCTTCGCCGATTTCGACCTGCAAGAGGCTTCGGTCGACGCCCGCTACCTGGCCGATTGGGTGGCGGATTCGGCAGACAACGGCCAGAACGGTTTCGTCATCATCGACAAGAAGGACGCCAGGGCCTATGTCTTCGATGCCAACGCGGCGCTGCGGGCGTCGACCCCGGTCTTGTTGGGCGCGGCGCGCGGCGACGAATCGGTGCCCGGCATCGGCACCCGTCCCATCCCGGACGTGATGCCGCACGAGCGCACCACGCCGGCCGGGCGCTTCGTTGCCGAACCGGGCCGCAACGCACTCGGCGAGGACGTCGTCTGGGTCGACTACGACGCCGCGGTGTCCATGCACCGGGTGCGCACCACCACAGCGCAGGAACGCCGGCTGCAACGGCTGGCGTCAGCCTCGATTGCCGACAACCGCATTTCCTACGGCTGCATCAACATGCCGGTCGATTTTTACAACGCCTACATTCAACCGATATTCGCCGCGCGCAAGGCCGTGGTCTATGTGTTGCCGGAGGTCAAGTCGATTGAGCAGGTCTTCGGCGCCTACGACGTGGCCAGGCTGAATCGCCCGCCTGCCCAGCCCGCCGCTCAGAGCCTGGCGCTGGC
>JAYSVE010000170.1:0-2171 GCA_043718725.1 Methylibium sp. | reverse complement strand
TCGTTGATGATCGCCAGCAGGTGCTGGCTGGCCTGGGCGATCTGGCCCATGCGCTGCGCCTGTTCGGGCGTGGCCGGGTCGCGGCGCAGCAGCTCGTTCATGCCGATGATGGCGTTCATCGGCGTGCGGATCTCGTGGCTCATGTTGGCCAGAAAAGCGCTCTTGGCCTGGTTGGCGGCTTCGGCCTGGCGGCGCGCCACGGCCAGCTCGGCGGTGCGGCTGGCGACCTGTTCTTCCAGGTGGTCGCGGTGCAGCGCCAGCTCGGCGGCCAGGCGTTTTTGCTCGCTGATGTCGTCGTGCAGCTGCAGGTAGTTGCCAATGCGGCCGTCGCTCTGGCGCAAAGGCACGGCCGTCAGCAGCGCGGTGTAGGGGCTGCCGTCGGCGCGCCGGTTCATCAGCTCGCCGTGCCAGGTGTCACCGCCGCGCAGCGTGGCCCACACGTCGGCAATGCTGTCTTCAGGGTTGCTGTGGCAACCCAGGAAGCTGGGGTGGCGGCCCAGCGCGTCGGCGCTGCGGTAACCGGTGATGCGCTCAAAGGCCTGGTTGACGTACTCGATGCGCCCTTGGCAGTCGGTGATCAGGATGCTCTGCGTGCTTTGCTCCACCGCCAGCGACAGCTTGCGCAGTTGTGCCTCGGCTGCCTTGCGCGCGGTCACGTCACGCATCACGACGTACACCGCCGCTTCACCGTCGAAGTCGATCGAGGTGCCTTGCACCTCGGCGTCGATGATGCTGCCGTCGAGCTTGATCAGCCGCGTCTCGACCATCGGCGCGATGGCCATGCCGGCAGTGATGCGGCGCACACGCTCCAGTTGTTCGGCATGGCAGTCGGGGTGAATCATGGCCAGAATGGGCCGGCCCAGCAGCTCTTCTGGCGTGGCCGCGCCGCACATGCGCAGTGCCGCCGGGTTGGCGTAGACGACCTGGCCATTGCGGTGCACCACGCTGGCCTCGGGTGTCCACTCCACCAGCGTGCGAAAGCGCTCGTTGCTGTCGCGCAGGGCCTGCGCGGCCTGCTTGCGCTCGGTGACATCGCGTGTCACCCCCAGCAGGCTGGTGACGCGGCCGGCGGCGTCGCGCATCGGTGCGGCATGGGTTTCCAGCCAGCGCCGGGTGCCGCGGCGGCCCACGACCTCAAATTCCAGCAGTTCGTGCGCGCCGGCCATCACCCGCTGGTGCAACGCGGCAAATGCGGCGCGGTGTTCGGGCACGATGAAGTTCAGCAGGCCATGCGCCACGGTCTCGGCCACGCTGTCGACTTCCAGCATGGCCAGCCCGGCCGGGTTCATCTCCAGCAATTCGCCGCCCGGCCCCAGCACCTTGACACACTCGGGTTCCGACTCGAACACCGTGCGCAGGCGTTGTTCGCTTTCGCGCAGCCGGGCTTCGGTCTGGTGGCGGTAGAGCGCGATCTCGAGCACGGTGCGCAGCTCGCGCTCGGAAAAGGGCTTCAGGATGTAGCCGAAGGGGTCGGTCTGTTTGGCGCGGTCCAGCGAGTCGTCACCGCCAAAGGCGGTCAGGAAGACCACCGGCAGCGCCAACTGGCTGCGGATCTGCTCGGCCGCGCTGATACCGTCCATGGCGCCGGCCAGTTGCACGTCCATCAGCACCAGGTCGGGCCGCAACGCCTGGGCCATGGCGACGGCCTCTTCGCCGTGCGTGGCGTGGCCCACGGGCTCGTAGCCCAACTCGACCAATTGCTGGCGGATGTCGCGCGCGACGATGACCTCGTCTTCGACAACCAGGATGCGTGCTGTGCTCACGGGTGAAGGCTTGTTCTGAAACGATGAAGGGGGGCCGTTTAGAAGCGGAATGTACGCTTTGTCGGCACGGCTCATCGGTGGAACAGAGGGCACAAACGGGGACTCCGCTTAGCGCAAATCCCCAGCCGCAGGCTGGCGGGCCGGCTCGAAGGTGACGCTGAAAACCGCCGCGGGTGCCGGCCCGATGTCCAGGCGGCCGCCCAGCTGTTGCGCCAGGTCGGCCACCAGTTGCAGGCCCAACGACTGCCCGCGCCGCGCCTCGAAGTCGGCCGGCAGGCCTGCGCCGTTGTCGCTGACGCACAGCTGCAGCGCGGCGCCGCCGCCCAGCACCTGCAGGGCCACCTCGATCTGGCCCCCGCGTCCGTCGGCAAAGCCGTGCTTCAGGCTGTTGGAGATGAGTTCGTTGAC
>JAYSVE010000169.1:0-2178 GCA_043718725.1 Methylibium sp. | reverse complement strand
TTCAGGCCCTTCATGCCGGCGCAGTCTTTGAATTCGCGGTTGGAAGTGGTGTGGCGCGCGCCGTAGTAGGTGTAGGCGGTGATCTGGATGCCGGTCTTGTCACGGAAGCCGTCGACCATTTCCTTGAACACGTCGCTCTTGGAATACGCAATCAGGTGGTCGCCGTCGCGAAAGATGAACGGGTAGTACGCCACGCCCAGGCGCGGGTAGCTGCGCGCGGCGAACGACGGGCCGCTGATGATCATGTCCACCGTGCCGAGCTGCATGCCCTGGTTGATGTCGGTCTCCTTGCCCAGGCTGGAGGCCGGGAACACCTGGATGTCGTACTTGCCCGCCGAGCGCTTCTTGATCTCTTCGGCGGCCCACACCGACCACTTGTGATACGGCTCCGAGGTCTCGTAGACATGCGCCCACTTCAGCTTGGTCTGCGCAAAGGCGCCGCCGGCAAGCGCCAGCGCGACCGCGGCCATCAGGCCCTTGAATCCTTGGTTCATCGTCTGTCTCCTGGTGGTGAATCGCGCGGTGGCCGCGCAGGGGGATCGTAAAGTCATGACGCCGGCCGCACGCCAACAGTCTGCGGTTCGAGGGGCGCCGGCATCCGCCGAACCGTCCGCAGGCGCGGTGCCTGCGCGACCACGGCGACCGGCCAGTTGGCGGTGAACCGATCGTGCGAGTTCGACAGGTGCAGCGACATCGCCTCGCGCGCCGCCTGCGGCGACCTGGCGGCAATCGCCTCCAGCACGCGGTGGTGCTCGGCGATGGCACTGGCCCAACTGTCGGCGGTCTCGAAATGGCTGCCCAACTGGCGGTACAGCGGGTTGCGCCGCTCGTCGAACAGCTCGCTCACGACCCGCAGCAGCACCGAGTTGTTCGAGACCTCGGCGATGCGCGTGTGGAACAACCGGTCGCCTTGCAACGGCGCCTGGCCCGCGGCGACTTGGGCTTCCATCTGGCGAACCGCGGCGCGCAGCTTGGCGAGCTGCGGCTTCTTGATGTGGCGCGCGGCATGCGCGGCGAGTTCGGCCTCGATCAACTGGCGCGCCCGCAGGATCTCCAGCGGCCCTTCGGCGCTGACCTTGCGCGTCGAGGCGGCCGCGGCCAGGCAGACATACACGCCCGAGCCCATGCGCACTTCGACCCGGCCTTCGACCTCCAGCGCAATCAAGGCCTCGCGCACCGATGGACGTGAAACCCCCAGTTGCCTGGCCAGGTCGCGTTCGGGCGGCAGCCGGCTGCCCACAGCGAACTCATGCCGCTCGATCAACGCCCGCAACTGGTCGGCGATCTGGCGGTACAGGCGGCGCGGTTCAATGGCTTGCAGCGGCATGGAGCGTGGTTGCAGGGGGACTTCAGGTCAAGTGGCCTTACCAATTTTGCAGGGTAAGGGCCGCCGCGGAGGGCGTCAATTGTGGGGAAACACCTAGGCGTCTGGCGGGCTTTGGGGCGTGCGCGGAGCGTGCGTCGTTCGGACCGCTCGCTATCGAATCCCCTGATATGGCGCGCCCGACCCGGGCCCCAGAATCCGCCATCGCACACGGAGCACCGCATGGAAAAGACCTGGCTCGCGCAATACCCTCGCGGTGTACCGGCGAACATCGATGTCGAGCAGTACCCGTCGCTGGTGGCGCTGCTGGAGGAGAGCTTCAAGAAGTACGCGCTGCTGCCGGCCTACCGCTTCATGGGCAAGACCCTCAGCTTCGCCCAGATCGACGACGCCTCGCGCGCGCTCGCCGCCTATCTGCAGGGGCAAGGCCTGGCCAAGGGCGACCGCGTGGCCATCATGTTGCCCAACGTGCCGCAATACCCGGTGGCCGTGGCGGCGATCCTGCGCGCCGGCTACGTCGTGGTGAACGTGAACCCGCTGTACACGCCGCGCGAACTTGAGCACCAACTGAAGGACTCGGGCGCCAAGCTGATCATCATCCTGGAGAACTTCGCCAGCACCTTGCAGCAGGTGCTGGCCGCGGTCCCGACCCAGAAGGTCGTCCTCACCGCGTTGGGCGACATGCTCGGCTTTCCGAAGCAGCTGATCGTCAATTACGTGGTGCGCAACGTCAAGAAGATGGTGCCGTCCTTCACGCTGCCCGGCGCGGTGCGGTTCGGCGACGCGTTGGCGCAGGGCCATGGCAAGACCTACAAACCGGCCCAGCTCGGACCCGACGACATCGCCGTGCTGCA
>JAYSVE010000168.1:0-5023 GCA_043718725.1 Methylibium sp. | reverse complement strand
CAGCAAGGCCAGGCCGCCAAGAAAAATCAGGTGGCCGAGGTACATCGGGTTGCGTGTCCAGGCATACGGCCCGGTGTTCACCAGGCGCAGCGGCGGGTTTGACAAACCAGGCCCGCCGCCGCCCTGCTCGGCGCGCAAGCTGCCGACCCAGCGGTACTGCGCGTAGCCCCAGGCCAGCAGCGGCAGCGCCCACCAGTTCAGGCGCGGCCAGCCGCCATCCTGCAGTGACTGCAATGCCAGCAGCAGCAAGGGCCAGAAAACAAAGGTCCGGTTCGACGTGCTGCGCAACCAGCGGCCCACCGACCGCGGCGGTGCCGGCGTAGGGCTCACTGGACTGCCTTCGTGCTGCGCACTGCGGTATTCGCCTTGGGAGCGGCCCGGCGGCTCATGAACCGGCTCGATTCAGGCTCAACAGGGCGGCGCGCAACTTGGGTTCCGAGGTCTGCGCCGACAACCAGATGCCGAAGAAGCGGCGCGCGAAATCGGCATCCCGCACCTCGCCACGGGGCTTGCCGTTGAGGAAGTAGAGCGCCGCCTCGCCGGGACGGTGCAGGCCTGTGAGGCGGTCGCCCCGGGTCACGTCGGGAAAGGCCTGCGACATCGAGGCCAGCCAGCGCTGGCCCTGGTCTTCGCTGATGCCGCCGACCCGCTTCATCTCGTCCAGGCTGCGCTCGGCGATCAGCGTGCCCATCAGCGCGCGGGCGTATTCCAGCTCCAGCGCGATCGGATGGGCGCCGAAGTGCGAGACCGCGAAAGCCTCGGTGACCCACAGGCGGGCGTCGTAGATGGGCAGGCCGAAGTAGCTCAGACGGCCCTGGCCCAGCAGGCGCGCGCCCGGCAGTTGCGTCGCGACTTCGGCGGGCGCCGAGGGTTGCGCTTGCGCTCCGGCAAGCGGCCAGAGCGGCGCCAGCAGCAGCGCACGGCGCGAAATGAGGGAACCGGGCGGGCTCATGACCGCCGGCTCAATCGCGCCGCAATGTGAATTGCATGACGCTGGTGTTGCCGGTCGTGAACGCGGCCTCGCAATAGGCCAGGTAGAACTCCCAGATGCGCATGAAGCGGCTGTCGAAGCCGAGCTTGCGCACCGCCGTCTCCGCCGCCAGGAAGCGCGCGCGCCAGCGCCGCAGCGTCTCGGCGTAGTCGAGGCCGAATTCGAGTTCGTTGACCACGGTCAGGCCACTGCGCGCCGCGGCGGCGCGAAACGCCTGTGGGCTGGGCAGCAGGCCACCGGGAAAGATGTACTGCTGGATGAAGTCGCTGGCCTTCAGATAGCGCTCGAACAGGTCGTCGCGGATCGTGATGCTCTGGATGCAGGCCAAGCCCCCCGGCTTGAGCTGGGTCTTGAGCGTCTCGAAGAATCCCGGCCAATACGCGCGGCCCACGGCCTCGAACATCTCGATCGATGCGATGGCATCGAACGGGCCGTCGGCGATGTCGCGGTAGTCCTGCAGGCGCAGTTCGGCCGGCAAGTCGGCCTTGACCAGACGCGCTTCGGCCCAGGCCAGTTGCTCGGTCGACAGGGTCACGCCGGTCACCGTGGCGCCGAACTCGCGCGCCGCGCATTCGGCCAGCGCGCCCCAGCCGCAGCCGATTTCCAGCACCCGGTGGCCGGGCCGCACCGCGCATTCGCGCAGCGCGCGGCGCACCTTGGCCCACTGCGCGCTGACCAGGTCGGCGGACAGATCGCCCTCGAACCAGGCGCTGCTGTAGTTCATCGTCGGGTCCAGCCACAGCCGGTAGAACGGATTGCCCAGGTCGTAGTGCGCATGAACATTTTTCTGGCTGCCAGCGCGCGAGTTGCGGTGCAGCAGGTGCCGGCCGCGGTAGAGCAACGAGCCCCACCAACTGCCATAAATGAC
Organism: Methylibium sp.; assembly: GCA_043718725.1. Taxonomy (GTDB): domain Bacteria; phylum Pseudomonadota; class Gammaproteobacteria; order Burkholderiales; family Burkholderiaceae_C; genus LGRD01. The sequence continues at coordinate 3,164 of JAYSVE010000168.1, read as the reverse complement.
CGATTCGAGACGGTCGCGATTGGCGCCGAGCAGCGTCAGCAGCGTCGTCAGGTCGGGTGTGGTCCAGTCACCGGCGATATAGCTTTCGGCGAAGCCGATGTCGCCCGCCTTCAGCGCCGCCGCAAACATGTTCCAGTTGTGCAAGCGGACCGCGGCGCGCGGCTCGCCCGCGGCATGGGTGCCGAAATGCGCCCACCCCCCGCCCGGCAGTCGCAGGTCCAGGGTGCCATGGTTCAGGCTCTTCAGCAGGTGCAGCACGGCGCGCGCGGCGGCGGGTGGCGCGTCGGGCAGCGTACCCGTGGCAATGGAGGTTTGGCTGGTCATGGGCTGGGCGTTGTGGCAACCGGGGGCGGCGATTCAGCGGGTCAGGAACGACTGCGGTGCGGCCGGCTTGCGGACGAAGGGCACACGCTTGGCGATGAGCTTGATGGCCTGCCAGTGAATGCGCGCGATCACGCCGAGCGTCATCAGCGGAATGCCGAAGAAGGCGGCGCGAATGCGCGCGGCGGTCAGCGGCCGCAGGCTGCCCGACAGGCTGGTCTGGATCAGCAGGCCGGCGTCGTCGAAGTGGTCGATGCGCGCGACGGTGCGGGCAGGCTCCATGAGCGCCTCGCCCGCAGCCTGATCCAGGCCGGTGCACATGAACCGGAAGCGATAGCTTCCGGCCAGCGCGCAAAACGGCGACACATGGAACACCTTGGCCGCGCGCAGTTCGCGACCGAAGGCGAGCTCCGGGCCGGCCAGCAGGTAGCAGTGGCGCTCTCCGAAGGTGTTGTTGACTTCGACCAGCACGGCCGCCAGTGAGGCGTCCGCGCGGTGGCAATACCAAAAGCTCACTGGCTTGAAGGTGAATCCCAGCACCCGCGGGTAACACTGCAACCAGACTTCGCCGCGGGCGTCCAGAACGCCTTCCCTGGCCAGGACTTCGTCGATCCAGGCCAGGCTGTCGTCACGGCCGTCACCATGGTCGCGGTCGAAGAAGCCGATCAGACCGAAGCGGTTGCGTGGCAGCGCCGGGTCCGGCGCGCGCCGCAGGCTGCGCATCGGCAACATCAGGAAATAGGTTGGGTAGGTGAAGCGGTTGCGCGCCGGGCGCAGCCGCGCATGGCGCACCTGGCCGGTGCCGATGAATGCGGCTGTGCGCGGCGGCGTCATGCGGCCTGCGCCTCGGGCAGCACGGGCTCGTTGGCCCAGCGCGCGGTCAGCGCCGCGCACACCGCCAGGCCCGACACCAGGCCGTCCTCATGGAAACCATGGCGGGTCCAGGCGCCGCAAAACCAGGTGTGGCGCCGGCCCTGCAGGCCGGGCAGCCGCGCTTGTGCGGCAAGGGCGGCGCTGTCGAACACCGGGTGGGCGTAGTCGAACTCGGCGTGGACCGTCTGCGGCCGCGGCTCGGTCAGCGGGTTCAGCGACACCAGCACCGGCGTCGTGAACGGCAGGGGCTGCAGCCGGTTGAGCAGGTAGTGCAGGCACACCGCCGCCTGTGCGCGCGAGCCCAGGCCCGCGCGCTCGTAGTTCCAGGCCGCCCAGGCCTGTTTGCGGCGGGGCAGGACCGAGGTGTCGGTGTGCAGCACCGCGCGGTTGCGGTGGTAGCGAATCGCGCCGAGGGTGGCCCGCTCGTCGCCCGACGCGTCGGCCAGCAGGGCCAGCGACTCGTCACTGTGGCTGGCCAGAACCACCTCGTCGAAGCGCTCGGTTCCGGCGTCGGTGCTGACGTACACGCCTGCGGTCGCACTGCCGGGAGGGGCGCGCCGAACGCTGCGCACGCGGCTGTTCAGGCGCGCGTCCGGGACCGTTGCCAGCATCTTGCCGACGTACTGCCGCGCCCCGCCGCGCACGCTGTACCACTGGGGTCGGTCGGTGAGCTGGAGCAGGCCGTGGTTGTGGCAGAAGCGGACCATCGTGGCGACCGGGAAGCGCAGCATCTGGTCGGTGGGGCACGACCAGATGCTGCCGATCATCGGCAGAAAGTACCAGTCGCGAAACTCCGCCGTGAAGCGCTGTTGCGCCAGCCAATCGCCGATCGGCTGGACCAGCGCCGCCGGGTCTGGCGCGCTGGCGAGCGCGGTTGCCAGCCGGTTGAAACGAACGATGTCGACCAGCATGCGCCAGAACCGCGGACGCAACAGGTTGCGACGTTGCGCGAACACGCTGTTGAGGTCGCGGCCGCTCCATTCCAGGCCAGCGCCAGGCACCTGCACCGAAAACGACATGTCCGATTTGGCGAGGGCCACGTCGAGTTGACCGAACAGCCTCAGCAGGTTCGGGTAGGTGCGCTCGTTGAGGACCAGGAAGCCGGTGTCCACGCCATGGGTGACACCGTCCAGCCGGACATCGACAGTGTGGGTGTGCCCGCCGAAGTAGTCGCCGGCTTCGAACAACGTGACCTGGGCCAAACCGGCCAGGCCATGCGCCACGGCCAAGCCGGAAATGCCCGAGCCGATCACGGCAACGCGTCGTGGCGTGCGCACGTCAGTCATCTCGGGTTGCCCACAGGCGGCGGAAGCATCGCGCGTCGCGGCGTCATCGGCGTCGCGCAAAGGGCGGCGCGCCGCGCCCACGCGGAGGGATTTGCGATCAAGTTGAAGGGCGGCATGGCGTCGGGCGGTTCCGGGCGAGTGGGTTCGCCGTCAGATGAAGTAAACTAGTTGGTATTTAATATAACCGATTAGTCTACTTTGTGCATCGATTGGTTTTATTTTTCTTGCCGATGCATGTCGACGGGCTTGAATTCACCCTCCGCAGCCCACTCAAGTCTCCTGGAATCCGCTGCGGTTTTGGTCCACGCCGCGGCATAGAATCCGCCCGCAACCTGGGTCTTCACTATGCTATACCCTGAACTTTTCAAGCAACTCGAAGCCGTGCGCTGGAACATGGACAAGGACATTCCCTGGGAGCAGTTCGATGCCTCCAGGCTGACCGAAGAGCAGGCGCAGACCATCAAGATGAACGCCATCACCGAATGGGCGGCGCTGCCGGCCACCGAGATGTTCTTGCGCGACAATCGCGACGACAGCGACTTCTCGGCCTTCATGAGTGTGTGGTTCTTCGAGGAGCAAAAGCACTCGCTGGTGCTGATGGAGTACCTGCGCCGCTACCGGCCGGAGCTGGTGCCGACCGAGGCCGAGTTGCACGAGGTGCGGTTCGAGTTCGACCCCGCGCCC
>JAYSVE010000167.1:0-12341 GCA_043718725.1 Methylibium sp. | reverse complement strand
ACGCGCCGGCCATGGCCCACCACGCCGCCGCATCCATCTCGGCCGGGAACATCACGAGCTTGCCGTCGGCGGCCGCCTGCGCGATCACTTTCGTCGCGCCACCGGCCAGGTCGCCCACCACGACCGCGACAACACTGAGGCCGATCAGGATGATGACGGTCTGAAACAGGTCGGTGAAGGCGACCGACCACATGCCGCCGAAGATGGTGTAGACCAGCACGATGCCGGCGCCGATCAGCACGGCATGGTTCAACTCGACCGCGCCGCCCGACAGCACATGGATCACCAGCCCCAGCGCGGTCAGTTGCGCCGAGGTCCAGCCCAGGTAGCTGGCGGTGATCGCCAGGCTGGTCAAAACCTCGACACTCTTGCCGTAGCGATGCTTGTAGAAGTCGCCGATGGTCATCAGGTTCATGCGGTAGAACAGCCGCGCGAACAGCAGCGCCGCCAGCACCAGGCAGACGGAGGCGCCGAAGGGGTCGCCAGGGATGCCATTCAAGCCGTCCTTGGCGAAGGTGGCCGACACCGCCAGCACGGTCTCGGCGCCGAACCAGGTGGCAAACACCGTCGCCACGTTCATGTACAGCGGCAGGCTTCGGCCGGCGACGAGGAAGTCTTTTGAGTTGTGCACCCGGCGCGCGGCAATCAGGCCGATGGCGATGGTGACGATCATGTAGACGACGACGAAACTGATCAGCACGGCGGGCTCCTGGCGGGCAAGCGTTGTGGCGGGTTCAATGGTGGGCCCGCAGTGTACCGGCGGGTGCCCGCCGGAGGGCGTCTATGGCAGGCGCAGCAGCACCCACACCAGCGCCGCGCCGGCGCCGAACCCGATCGCGCCCCAAGTCACGCCGTACAGCCGACGGCGTGAGCGGCGCCGCTCCAGCAGCAACGACTCCAGCATGCGCGGGTCGGGCGTCGGCCGTGCTTGCAGCGCCTGGTGCAGCAGGCGCGGCAACTGGGGCAGCAATTCGACATAGCGCGGGGCCTCTTTCTTCATGTGTTCGAGCAGGCCGCGCCAGCCGACCTGCTCGTTCATCCAGCGCTCCAGAAACGGCTTGGCGGTGTTCCACAGATCCAGCTCGGGGTCAAGCTGGCGACCCAGGCCTTCGACATTGAGCAAGGTCTTTTGCAGCAGCACCAGTTGCGGCTGGATCTCGACATTGAAGCGCCGCGAAGTCTGGAACAGGCGCAGCAACACCTGGCCCAGCGAGATGTCCTTCAGCGGCCGGTCGAAGTGCGGCTCGCACACCGCGCGAATCGCGCCTTCGAGCTGGTCGATCCGCGTGCCGGCCGGAACCCAGCCGCTTTCCAGGTGCAGCTCGGCCACACGCTTGTAGTCGCGCTGAAAGAACGCGATGAAGTTGTGCGCCAGGTATTGCTTGTCCGACTCGCTGAGCGTGCCGACGATGCCGAAGTCGAGTGCGACATAGCGGCCGAACGTGGCCGGGGCAATCGAGACCTGAATGTTGCCGGGGTGCATGTCGGCGTGAAAGAAGCCGTCGCGAAACACCTGGGTGAAGAAGATCGTCACCCCGTCGCGCGCCAGCTTGGGGATGTCCACGCCGGCTTCAATGAGGCGCTGGGTCTGGCTGATGGGCACGCCGTACATGCGCTCCATCACGATGACGCTCTGGGTGCACAGCTCCCACACCATCTCGGGCACCATGATCAGGTTCAAGCCCTGCATGTTGCGGCGCAACTGGGCGGCGTTGGCGGCTTCGCGCACCAGGTCCAGTTCATCGTGCAGGTGGTTGTCGAATTCGGCGACCACTTCGCGTGGCTTGAGCCGTTTGCCGTCGACCGAGAACCGCTCGACCCAGCGGGCCAAGGTGCGCAGCAGCGAAAGGTCGTCGTCGATCACCGCCAGCATGCCGGGGCGCAGCACCTTGACCGCCACCTCACGCCCGTCTTTCAGGGCCGCGAAGTGCACCTGCGCGATCGAGGCACTGGCCACTGGCTCGGCGTCAAAGCGCTCAAAGATGTCGGCGATCGGCCGACCGAACGCCTTTTCGACCAATGCCCGCGCCTGCGCCGCGGGAAACGGCGGCACGTCGTCCTGCAGCTTGGCCAGTTCGTCGGCCAGGTCGATGGGCAGCAGGTCACGCCGGGTCGACAGCACCTGGCCGAACTTGACGAAGATCGGCCCGAGCCGCTCCAGCCCCAGCCGCAGACGCTCGCCGCGCGGCGCATCGAGCTTGCGACCGATGGTTCCGACGCGCACCAACATGCGCACCCAGGGCTGGCGAAAACTCGACAGGGCCAGCTCGTCCAGGCCGTAGCGCAGAACCGTCACGCAGATGACGATCAGGCGCGCAAGGTGCCGCATCAAACAGACTGTCCGGTCCCGCGGCCGCGCGCCGTCATGTGCCTGATCGTGCGCACCGCATCGCTCAGGCCTTTGGCGATGCCGCGGCCGAGGCGGGCGATCTCATGCGCCGGCGCCGGGCCGACGATCTTGGCGAGATCGTCCTCGAGATCCCAGCGCAGGTTGTCGAACAGCCAGTTCACGTCCGTGGCAAAGCCGGCGTCGCCGGCCACATCGACGCGAGGCCTCTCGCCTGCGAGCGCCTGAACCATGGCCAGCGCCGGATTGGAGGCGTCGACGGCCAGGCTCAGGTCGACTTGCTCCGGCGCATTCTCGCCGCACCATTCGAGCAGCGCGGCCGGGCTGATGCGAAACGTCAGCGCCGGCAACGGCGGCAACAGCGCCGGCCAGCCGTCGAACCGCAGCCGCACGCTGCGCCCCACGTGCGGGCGCAGCCGCTGCGCGGCCACCGCTTCTCCGGCCAGCACATGGTTGACCAGCAGCGTCGCGCGCTCGACAACCTGCGTCGCCAATGCCGCTTGTATTGTGTGAAACATGCCCGGATTGTAGGCACGCGTTATCTGGCAACCAATCGCAAGGGGCCGGGGCGGTGCCGGGGTTTTGGTAGAGAATCGTTCGCCTCGCAGCCCTTTCGGCCCCGCGTGCCAAAAGGCGACGCGCGCGTGGGATTTCACGTACCGATGATCGAAGATCGCAGCATCAAGAGAACCTTCAGCAGTGCGCCACAGTCGATCACGTCGCTCGTCGCGGCGTTTCTCGAACCCGGCGTGACTGTACTGACGTTCATTGCGGCCTGCCTTGTGTTCGATGAGCCTCTCAGCCGCACCGCGCTGGCGCTGTGCCTGCTGGTGTTTGCGGTCACCTTTCCGGGCCGCAACCGCTTTCGGGACAGCCGATTGACCGCCGCGGTGGACATCGCCACGTCCTGGATCATCCTGGTCAGCCTTCTTGCGCTGTGCGCCTATGCCACGCGCAGCCTGGATTACTTCGACGCGCGCGTTCTGGTGGCCTGGGTGTTGGTCACGCCCATCGTTCAATGGCTGGCGGTGCGCGTGGGCATGGCGATCGTGTGGCGCGAAGCGGCGCGACCCAAGTCGCGCCGCTCCACCGTGGTTGTCGGTGGCGGCGCGCTGGGGGTCAAGGTGGCGCGCGCGCTGGCGGGCAGCAACGAGCGCGGCATCGACTTCGTCGGCTACTTCGACGACCGCACCGACAATCGTCTGCACGCTGAAGCCGCGCCGCGCCGGCTCGGCGGCTTGAAGGATGCCGCGCACTACATCTCGGAGAACGGCATCCGCGAGGTCTACATCACCCTGCCGCTTGGCTCGCAGCCGCGCATCGTCGCACTGCTCGAACAAGTCCAGGGCACCACCGCCTCGCTGTTCTTTGTGCCCGACGTGTTCGGCATCAGCATCATCCAGGGCCGGCTTCAGGATGTGAACGGTGTGCCGGTGGTCGGGATCTGCGAGACGCCATTCACCGGCACCAACGAGTTGGTCAAGCGGCTCAGCGACATTGTCCTGGCTTCACTGATCGTTGTCTTGATTTCACCGGTTCTGTTGGCGGTGGCGATCGGCGTGAAGCTGACCTCGCCCGGTCCGGTGCTCTTTCGGCAGCGCCGCAATGGTCTGGACGGCGGCGAGATCGTGGTCTACAAGTTTCGCTCGATGACGGCCCAGGAAGACGGCTGGGACGTGCGCCAGGCGCAACGCAACGACCCGCGGATCACGCCCTTCGGACGGTTCATCCGCCGCACCTCGATGGACGAGCTGCCGCAGTTCTTCAACGTCCTTCAGGGACGCATGAGCATCGTCGGCCCGCGCCCGCATGCGGTGGCCCACAACGAGCTGTACCGCCAGCTCATCAAGGCCTACATGGTGCGCCACAAAGTGCGTCCCGGCATCACCGGCTGGGCCCAGGTCAACGGCCTGCGCGGCGAGACCGACACGATCGAGAAGATGCAGGCCCGGGTTGAATACGATCTGGAGTACCTGCGGAACTGGAGCCTGCGATTGGACCTTCAGATCATTGTGCGCACCATCCGCGTGCTGTTTTTCGATCGCCAGGCCTACTGAGCCCTGGCCTCATTGCTGCGTCTGCCTCTCCAAGCTTGCCCGCACCCCAAGGAGCCACCATGCCGCCATTTCCCATTCCCGCCCTCCGAGTCCTCGCCAGGCCGCTGTTTGCCGCCGCGGCGCTGGCGGCATCATCCTTCGCCTGGGCCGAGCCCAACCCGTACTACATCGGTGTGAGCCAGGCGTTCGCCCACGACTCCAACCTGTTCCGAAACAGCACCGCGGAGGTGCCAGACAAGTATTCCATCACCGGCTTGCTGGCAGGAATCGACCAGCCCTTCGGCAGGCAGCGCTTCTATGCCAACGGCAGGGTGAGCAGCACGACGTTCGAAGACGTCAAGTCCCTGAACAACACCAGCTACAGTTTCGACACCGGGCTGGATTGGTCCACCATCAACCAGCTCGCCGGCAGCTTCAACGTGTCGGTGAATGAAAACCTGGCCAGCTACGGCAGTTCGGTCAACCAGCCGCAGTTGAGCAAGAAGAACATCGAAACCTTGAAACAGGCCAATGCGCGGGTTCAGTTGGGCCTGGTGTCGTTGCTGTCACTCGAAGGCTCGCTGGCATACCGGCGGGTTGATTACTCGGCGGTCGAATTCGCCACGTCGGAGATATTGCAGAACACTTACAGCTTGGGGCTGAAATACCGCCCCAGCGGGTTGTTGACCCTGGGTTTGGCCTACCGCGCCACCCGCGGTGAGTACCCCGGCGTCTTGCTCGCCGGCGCCAGCGGTGGCAGCGCCGCGTTCCGGCGCAATGACGTCGACCTCACCGCCACCTGGTTCGCGACCGGGCTGAGCACCGTCAACGGGCGCCTGAGCTATGGCAAGCAGACCAGCGACGCGTTTGCCGCGCGTGACTTTTCCGGCGCGACCGGCTCATTGGGCTGGACTTACGTGCCCACCGGCAAGTTGACGTTCAACACGTCCATCTCACGTGACACCGGTGCCGAAGCGAGCTTCTCCAACCCGAGCCAGACACAACTTGGCGGGCGCATCGACAACAGCCGATTGACCACCACGTTCGATTTGAATGCCGTCTATGTGGCCACCGCCAAGATCAAGGTCAACGCGGGGTTTCGCTCCAGCCAGCGCACGTTGTCTGACGAGCAGACTGCCCCAAGCGGCGCAAAGCTGACCCTCGATGGCAGCGACACGCTGAACAGCCTGTCGCTGGGTGTCAACTACGAGCCAGCCCGGAACTGGCTCCTCGGTTGCAGCGCGTCGTACGAAACCCGCAGTGCGAAGGGCGGCCTTTCCTCCGATTACGACGCCACCATCGTCAACTGCTCCGGAAAGTTCACCCTCCAATGAGCCGGCCCTCGGTATTGCTGACCGGCGCAACCGGTTTCATCGCCTCGCACACCTGGCTGGCGCTGCTGGCGGCCGGCTTCGACGTCATCGGCGTGGACAACTTCAGCAACAGCTCGCCGGAAGTCCTGAACCGGCTGAAGACGCTCAGTGGCGCCACGGTCGATTTCGTCCAGGCCGACGTGTGCAACGCCGGCGCCATGGAGGCGCTGTTTGCGAACCGACGTGTCGATGCGGTGGTGCACTTCGCCGCCTTCAAGTCCGTCGGCGAAAGCGCCGCTCGGCCGCTGGCCTACTACGCCAACAACCTGGGTGGCCTGCTCAACCTGTGCCTGACCATGCGGCACCACGACTGCAAGCGACTGGTTTTCAGCTCCAGCGCCACGGTCTACGGTACGCCGGAGCGGCTGCCGATCCGCGAAGACGCGTCCCTGTCCACCACCAATCCGTACGGCGCCACCAAGCTGATGGGCGAGAACATCCTGCGCGACCTGCTGCAGGCCGAGCCCGAATGGGTGATGGCGCTGCTGCGCTATTTCAACCCGGTGGGCGCCCACGAAAGCGGCTTGATCGGCGAAGACCCGCGCGGCACACCCAACAACCTGATGCCCTACGTCGCCCAGGTGGCCGTGGGCCGCCGCGCCAGGCTGCAGGTGTTCGGCAATGACTACGACACGCCCGACGGCACCGGCGTGCGCGACTACATCCATGTGCTTGACCTGGCCGAGGGCCATGTGGCCGCGTTGCGCTACCTGTTGGACAAGCAGGCGTCAATCACCGCCAACCTGGGCACGGGCACCGGCTACAGCGTGCTTGAGCTGGTGCGAGCCTTTGAGAGGGCCAGCGGCCGCCCAGTGCCCTTTGACATCGTGGCGCGTCGGCCTGGCGACATCGCCGCCTGCTATGCCGACCCGGCGCTGGCCAAGCAGTTGCTGGGCTGGCAAGGCCAACGCGGCCTGGACGCGATGTGTGCCGACAGTTGGCGTTGGCAAAGCCTGAACCCGAACGGCTTCGCGCCCTGACAGCATCGGCATCGGACCTCCCCCGCCCACAGACAACCAGGCGACGATGGACAAAGAAGCAAGCATTTATGTGGCCGGCCACCGCGGCCTGGTCGGCTCGGCGATCGTGCGCAACCTGCGCGCCGCCGGCTTCACCCGGCTGTTGACGCGAACCCATGCCGAGCTGGACCTCAGCGACGAACCCGCCACCCGTGCCTTCTTCGACGAGCACCGCCCTGAGTATGTGTTCCTGGCCGCCGCCAAGGTCGGTGGCATCGTCGCCAACAACACCTACCCGGCCGAATTCATTCGCGACAACCTGGCCATCCAGACCAACGTGATCCACGCCGCACACCTGGCCGGCGTGAAGCGGCTGATGTTCCTGGGGTCGAGTTGCATCTACCCCAAGCTCGCGGCTCAGCCCATGCGCGAAGACGCACTGCTCACTGGCCCGCTGGAGCCCACCAACCGGCCCTACGCGCTGGCCAAGATCGCAGGCATCGAGATGTGCTGGAGCTACAACCGCCAATACGGCACGCGTTTCCTCGCCGCCATGCCCACCAACCTGTACGGCCCCGGCGACAACTACCACCCGCAGAACAGCCACGTGATCCCGGCGCTGCTGCGCAAGTTCCATGAAGCCAGGCAGCGCGGCGACAAGTCCGTCACCGTGTGGGGCACCGGCACGCCGCGGCGCGAATTTTTGTTCAGCGATGACATGGCCGACGCCTGTGTGTTCCTGATGAACCTGCCCGACCCGCGCTACGGGGCGCTGCTGGGCAGCGATGAAACGCGGTCCGGCCGCTTTGAGCCACCGCTGGTCAACATCGGCTTGGGCACCGATGTGACGATCCAGGAGTTGGCCGAGCTGGTGGGCCAGACAACCGGCTTCGTCGGCGAGATCGTGTTCGACAGCAGCAAACCCGACGGTACGCCCCGAAAATTGATGGATGTCAGCTTGCTGGCCCGCACCGGCTGGCGCGCCCGGACCGCGTTACCGGACGGACTGCGCGCCGCCTATGCCGAGTTCGTGCGCTGCGGCGCGGCTGCGCCGTGAAGCAAGTGCTCATCTGAGCGTCCCTTGGAATCCCGCCATGACCGAACCCACATGACTCCCATTCACGTTCAGCCCGTCATCATGGCCGGCGGCAGCGGCACACGCTTGTGGCCCTTGTCCCGGGCCCTGTATCCAAAGCAGTTCCTCGTGCTGCAAGGCAACCAGAGCCTGTTTCAACAAGCCACGCAGCGGCTGTCGGCCATGGCCAGCAGCGACATCGTGGTGGCTGCCCCCAGCGTGGTGGGCAACGAAGAGCACCGCTTCCTCGTTCTCGACCAGTTGCGCGAACTGAACCTGCCGCCCACAACTGTCTTGCTCGAGCCCGTGGGTCGAAACACCGCTCCGGCGATGACCATGGCGGCCCTGCATGCCATGGAAGGCGCCAGCGACCCCGTGCTGATCGTCACGCCCTCGGACCAGACCGTGACCGATGAAGCCGCGTTCACCCGGTCTGTGCAGCAGGCGGTGCGCGCGGCTGCCGGCGGGGCCATCGTGATACTGGGCGTCGCCCCCGACCGTCCCGAAACCGGCTTCGGCTACATCTGCGCAGAAGACGGTGCCGAGGCCCAAGGGGCTTTGAAGGTTTCCCGGTTCGTCGAGAAGCCCGACCTGGCCACCGCTCAGCGCTACTTGACCGACGGTGGCTACTACTGGAACAGCGGAATGTTCGTCGTGCGGGCCTCGGTGTGGCTGGCAGCGCTTGAGCACTTCCGCCCCGACACCGCTGCCGCATGTCGAGCCGCCTGGGCTGTCAGGGGCATTGACGCCAGCTTTGTTCGCCCTGGCAAGGCCGAATTCGCCGCCATTCCAAGCGAGTCGGTGGACTATGCGGTGATGGAAAATTGCCCTGCCGAATCGACTCGTTTCGATATCCGCATGGTGGCGCTTTGCGCTGGTTGGTCCGACCTGGGGGCCTGGGACGCGGTGTGGCAAGTCAGCGACAAAGACCCCGATGGCAATGCCAGCGTCGGCGATGCCATCGTGCGCGACTGCCGCAACACGCTGGTCCATGCCGCCGGCCGCCTGGTGAGCGTCATTGGCCTGAGTGACGTGGTGGTGGTGGAAACCCCGGACGCCGTGCTGGTGACCGACCGCAGCCGCAGCCAGGAGGTCAAAGACATCGTCGGCCAACTCCAGGCCAAAGGCCGAAGTGAGCAAACACTGCACCGTCAAGTACATCGGCCCTGGGGCTGGTACGACAGCATCGACTCGGGCCCGCGATTTCAAGTGAAGCGAATTATGGTCAAGCCGGGGGCCTCGCTCAGCCTCCAAAAACACCACCATCGCGCCGAACACTGGATCGTCGTCTCCGGCACCGCCGAGATCACCAATGGTGAGCGGGTGTTGCTGCTGTCCGAAAACCAGAGCACCTACATCCCTCTAGGGCAGGTGCACCGTCTTGCGAACCCGGGCAAGATGCCGTTGGAGATCATTGAGGTGCAGTCGGGCAGTTACCTGGGCGAGGACGACATCGTTCGGTTCGAAGACAACTACGGGCGCTCGGCTTGAAAGCCCAACAGTCGCGGCAGAATTCGACTCTTGCGGCGCCTGACTTGAAGTTTTGGGGCGCGGCGTGCCGTTCACAAAGTCGTCCAGCCCTCGGCTCCCGGCTCAAAAGGCAGGGGTTTCGGCGCTCAGCCCGCTCAGTCGCAATCTGCTTTGCGCACTCGCCGCCTTGAGCAAGTCGACAACAAACCCATCCTGAACCCGGAAGGCACGCGCCGGTGATTCATCGATCGACGAAACACGAAACAGCAGTCCGTCGGGAATTTGCCCGGTCAGCCCCAGTTTCACTTGGACCATGCGCTGCTGGAGCTTGCTCTTGATGGCGGTGTCGCCCACAGTGAACCAGTAGGTCACCGGCTCCTTGCGCTGGCCCAAGCTGGTGTTGAGCCGGCGCGCCGCAATATTGCCGAACGGCGTCGCCACCAATGCCTCTTGATTGCTGTGCAGCGCAAAACCCTGCGCCGGGTAGCAGACCTCCGGCTTGTGCGCGGCAAGGTCGCCACGCTGGTCGTCACCATAGGCCAACGACAGCATGATGCGGTAGCCGCTGGCGTTGACATAGGTGCGCGTGAGGATCTGGCTGTACAGCTTGTCCAACAGCTCTTTGGTCTGCGGATTGACCACGTAGGCGCGGTCCTGCGGAAGTTCGCGCCAATCGCCGAACTGCTGGGGCACCGTGTCTTCAAGCACGAAGCGTGGCCCGGCATGGGCAGGTTTGGGCGCAGGCCGCGCGCCAATGCCGGCGACGGCGGCAAACGTCATCAGGCAGGCAAGGACAACTGAAGCGCGGAGGATTTGCATGTTGGAAAGTCAGGGGCCGAATACGTCTGAGAGTCTATTCCGGGCGCGGGCACCTGCAGGTCGGTGGCAACACTGTGCCCAGTGCCAATTTGCGCCGCAACGCCACAAGAGGCGGTTCACCGTGCAGAAGTGAACACAGCCTATGGCACCGCGCCATTGAAAAAGCCGACCCGAAGGCCGGCTTTGAACGATCTGCCCAAACCCCTCAAGCGTCAGACGGGGCGGCGGCGGCGTGCCACGAAACCAACCACACCCAGGCCGGCGAGCAACAGCGCATAGGTCTCCGGTTCCGGGATCGCGGCGGTCACGCCGAGCACCATGTCGTCGAAGTCCTGGTCACCCGTGCCGTCGCCGTAGGCAATGATGAAGTCGTACGGCGAATTGCCGCCGTCAAAAATCGCGAACGTCGGCGCGCCCGGTTGGGTTGCCGTGCCGTTCGAGACGGTCGTGACGCCGAAGGTGTTGAAGCTGAAGCTCAACGCCCCGTCGACATTTGCTTGTTGAGAACTGGTGCCGACCGCATCGCTGTCGGCAATGGCGCTCGTGGACCCACCCAGATTGAAAAAGCCGTTTGAGAAGCCAGCTTCTTTGCCGAGGTAGGTGTAGGTGACGGTGGCGGGCCCATCGGTCACGGAGAGCGAGCCGATGACGCCGTTTGCCGGGGTAAAGCCGGCAATCGTCACATCAAACGGCGCGACCGGGTTGATCGTCCCGGGCAGTGCCGGAGTGACCACCAGTTCAAAAGCGGACGCCGAAGCAGCGAGCAAGGCGAGTGAAAGAGCTGAGATGACGCGTTTCATGAATGTTCCCCCAAAGTTGTCTGACACGAACGGATGAAGACCTGCAATGGAGCCAACGGTAAGCCTTCTTCCTCGGCTTGCACACCCCCATATTTCGGGGGGTGTTGTCGATCAGCGCCGTTAGTTTGCCAGATACTGCACAACGGTGTTGCCCCGGGGGAGGCGGGCCTTGGAGTTACCCAAAACGTGGTGGCAAAGGCCTCGGTAAGAAAAGTATCTTGATATTTCAGATGCCGCAATCGCCGGGTCGCAGCGACCGGCATGGCCGCCGAGCGCGGCTTCATGGGCACGCTGGTGGTCAGCACACGGAGCCTGGTCAGATTTTTGTTGGATTGAATCGCGTCGGGCGTGAAGCCCTCCTGTAACGCTGGGGTCCTTTCCGTTACAGCCCCCCGCCGAGACGCCGATACGCTTGTTGTCTACCGAAGGAAATGCGAGGACGCAATCGTTCTTCAGCATTCACTTCAGGTCGGGCGGATGCCCGGCACAGACGCCACGCCAGCTATCCCGATTCACAGCAAGAAAGAGGCCGCGACAATGCGATTCAACAACAGACTCAACGCCAGGACGCTGACCGAAACAGTCGCTGCCCTGGGCCTGCTGGGTTGCGGTGGAGCCAGCACCGAAATGCAAGCTCTGGACGTTACCGCCCGTGAACAGACCGAGCGCCGCAGCTTGCAGTTGGCCGACTCCGTCGTGCCGAGTGTGACCATCAATCCCGCCACCGACTCCAGCACCAACGGCCTGATCGGCCTTTCAGGCACCGCCACCGACAACACGCGCCTGAACCGCGTCACCTGGAACAACGGCCGCGGTGGCAGCGGCATGGCCTCGATGACCGGCTCGTCGACAGCCACGACCTGGACGGTGGCCACCATTCAACTGCGCCGAGGCGATAACAAGATCACCGTGACCGCAGAAGACGCGGCGGGCAATACGGCCAAAGCAACCGCGGTGGTGACTCGACGGGAGTCAGGCGGAAATGGAACCGTCGTTGCACCGGCACCGGCGCCGGCACCGGCACCGGCGCCCGCGCCAGCGCCTGCACCTGTGACTTCCCCCTCGACAAGTTCAATGATGCCGGTGGTCAACGTCAGCAAAATTCCTGTCGGTGCAACCGGGGCCGCGATCGAGCAAATCAAGGCCTCTGCCGAGAAGCCCGGCCCGACCGATGGCACGGGAGCATTTCGCACGGTCTGCGACTTCACGCACATGGCCTTCGATGATCCGATTGTTTACCCCGGCCAACCCGGACGCTCGCACTTGCATGCGTTCTTCGGCAATGCCGGCACCACGGCCAATTCGACCGCCCAGTCGATTGCCACGAGTGGCAATTCCAGCTGCCGCGGCGGCATCGTCAACCGCACCGCCTACTGGGTTCCGGCGATGATCGACACCGTGGACGGCACGCCGCTCAAGCCCACTGCCTCGAATTTCTACTACAAAACCGGCTATGCAGGCA
>JAYSVE010000166.1:0-2187 GCA_043718725.1 Methylibium sp. | reverse complement strand
CGGCCACGGCCACGGCCACGGCAAAGCCCGCGGCGGCTGATGCCGCGGCGCCGGCCCAGCGCCTCCCGGCACCCACTGGGTACTGGATCGTGTTTGGCCTGGGGCTGGCCGGCCTGCTGCTGATCAACTGGCTGATGACGTGGCAGCGGCTGGAGATCTTCAAGATGCTGCTGGCGTCGTTCTTCCCGCTGGCGGTGATGATCATCGCCGTGCTGGGCTCCATCGTCTTCGGCCTGGCCACACCGACCGAGGCCGCCGCCGTGGGCGCCTTTGGCGGGCTGCTGCTCGCCGGTGGCTACCGATATGTCGCGGCCAAACAGGCCAAGAGCGGCAATGCGGTGATGAAGACGTTCTCGGAGCTCGGCGGCATCGTCAAGGAGTCGTCGTTCCTGACGGCCAAGACCAGCGCCATGGTGTGCTGGCTGTTCGTCGGCTCGTCGATCTTCTCGGCATCCTTCGCGCTGCTGGGCGGGCAGGACATCATCGAGCGCTGGGTGCTGTCGCTCGGGTTGAGCACGCTGCAGTTCATGCTGCTGAGCCAGTTCATCATCTTCATCCTGGGCTGGCCGCTGGAGTGGACCGAGATCATCGTGATCTTCATGCCGATCTTCATTCCGCTGTTGCCCAAGTTCGGCGTCGACCCGTTGTTCTTCGGGCTGCTTGTGGCGCTGAATCTGCAGACCGCCTTCCTCTCGCCGCCGGTGGCGATGGCGGCGTTCTACCTGAAGGGGGTGTCGCCCAAGCATGTGACGCTGAACCAGATCTTCGCCGGCATGATGCCGTTCATGGGGATCCAGGTGATTGCGCTCGCGTTGCTCTACATCTGGCCGCAGATCGGCTTGTGGCTGCCGCAGACGCTGTACAAGTGACCGCAGGCGCATGCCTAGCGCTCAATCGTTCCCAGCCCCTCAGGCGCCGCATGGCCTGAGCATCCTGGAGCGCGGCTGGCTGTCGTCGAACAACATCGTGTTGCACGGTGCGCCCGGCGAGGGCGCAACGATGGTGGACAGCGGGCACAGCGTGCATGCCGAGCAGACGCTCGCGCTGCTGCGCCATGCGCTGCGGGGCGAGCCGTTGGCCCGCATCGTCAACACCCACCTGCACTCCGACCATTGCGGCGGCAACGCCGCGTTGCAACGGGCTTTCGACGCGCCGGTCACGGTGCCGGCCGGGGTCTGGTCCGATGTGCAAGGCTGGGACGAAGACGCGCTGAGCTACCAGGCGACCGGCCAGCGCTGTGAGCGGTTCAGCGCGCAGGCGATGCTCGCCGCGGGCGACACGCTGCAGGCCGGTGCGCGCCGCTGGCTGGCGCTGGCCGCACCCGGCCACGACCCCGACTCGCTGGTGCTGTTCGACCCCGCCGACGGCGTGCTGATCTCGGCCGACGCGCTGTGGCAGAACGGCTTCGGCGTGGTGTTCCCCGAGCTTGAGGGGATTGCCGCGTTCGACGACGTGGCGGCCGTGCTGGAGATGATCGCGCGGCTGCCGGTGCGCATGGTGATCCCGGGCCACGGCGTGCCGTTCACCGACATCAACGCCGCGCTGCAACGCGCGCGCGACCGGCTGGCCGGCATGCGCGCCGACCCCGGCCGGCATGCCCGCCACGCCGCCAAAGTGCTGATCAAGTACCACTTGATGGAAGAACGCACGCAGCCCCGCTCCGAGTTGCTGCAATGGGCCCAGGGCACGCCGCTGTTCACCCGGGTCTGGCAGCGCTTTGGAGGGTCGCAGGCGGCGTCACCGCGGGCCTGGTGCGACACACTGGTGACCGAACTGGTCGACAGCCAGGCGCTCCGCCTGCAAGACGGGGTGTTGCACGACGCCTGATACCGGGGTCGGCCGGGCCCGGCAGCGCTTCGTCAAGAACTTCACCCCCACTCTGGCATCGTGGCTGAACATGGTGAAGCGCTTCTTCCGCGACATCCCCGTCAATCGGCTGCGCCGAGGCCTGTTCACCAGTATGGCGCAACGGGTCGCGGCCATCGACGCATACGTCGCTCATCACAGCAGCAAACCCAAGCCGTTCATCTGGACCAAGGTCGCTGCCGATATCTGCTAAAGGTCATTCGCGCAAATAGCGGATGAAGCTGCGAACAAGAATGCAAAACAACCCCGCAAACCGGGGTGGGTTGACCTGTGGCACGAAGGCATAATTTAAAGAGCAGGGGTCACAACGGGCACGCAAAG
>JAYSVE010000165.1:0-12366 GCA_043718725.1 Methylibium sp. | reverse complement strand
GGCGTCAGCGCCGCCACGGATGCGCGGCGGGCCGCGTGCGCCGGGGGTGCAAGAACATCGTGCGCCGGGGGCGGCGCCCGCCGAGGCCGGGCCGGCCGCACCTCGCAACGTCCCGGCCGAACGCCAAATGCCGGGCAAGCGCAATCCAGGCCAGCCGGCCGCCGTGGCGCCGACCAAACCCGCCGAAGCCCAGGCGCCCGCGCCAGCGCGCACCGAACCCGCGCAGCGGGGCGAGCAGGGCGAGCGCCGCCAAGGCCCGCGCGAACGCGAACGCAGCATGTCCAATTGATCCGGCCGAGGCATCGCCCGCGATGCCTCGGCCGCAGTCAGCGCGCTGAAACCCGCAGCAGCGGCTGCAAGACTGGCCAGACGTTGTCCAACATCAACGGCTGCGCCGCTTCGACCGGGTGGATGCGGTCGCGCTGGAACAGGGCTTCAGCGTTGGGCACATCGGCCACGCCCTTGAGCAGGAACGGCACCAGCGCGACCGCCTCGGCCGAGGCCACGCTGGCAAACAGGCTGGCGAACGATTCGCCGTATTTGCGCCCGTAGTTCGGCGGGATCTGCATCCCGGTGATCAAAACCGCAGCCCCGGCGGCCTTCGACTCCCGCACCATTTGGGCCAGGTTGCTTCGCGTCTGTTCCAGCGGCAGGCCGCGCAACGCGTCGTTGGCGCCCAATTCCAGGATCAGGTGGGTGGGCCGGTGCTGTCGCAGCAATGCGGGCAAGCGCGAGCGCCCGCCCGACGTGGTGTCGCCACTGATGCTGGCGTTGACGACCGTTGCCGCGATCTTCGATTGCGCCAGGCGATGTTCGAGCAAGGCCACCCAGCCGCTGCCGCGTTTCAGACCGTACTCTGCGGAAAGGCTGTCGCCCACCACCAGCACGACGCGCCGGGTTGCCGCGCCTTGCGCCAGGGTGTTGCCAAGGCCGGCGGCCACAACCACGGCAAGCGCGGTACATTGCGCCAGCCAGCGGCGTCTGGAACATCGCCAGCCCGATCCCGGACTCAAACCCAACCGCAACTCCGACTCATTCATGTCCGAACCCATCATTGCCGTGGAACGTATCACCAAGCAGGTCCACGATTCCACCGGTACGCTGACCATTCTCCACGAGATCGATTTTCACCTCCCCGCCCGCCAGTCGGTCGCCATCGTCGGCGCGTCGGGCTCCGGCAAGAGCACCTTGCTGTCCATCATCGCCGGGCTGGACACCCCCACCACGGGGCGGGTCAGGCTGGCTGGCTCTGACTTGTTTTCCTTGGACGAGGACCAGCGTGCGGCGGTGCGTGCCGAGAAGGTGGGGTTCGTGTTTCAGAGTTTCCAGTTGCTGGGCAACCTGACGGCGCTGGAAAACGTGATGTTGCCACTTGAACTGCAAGGCCGTGGAGATGCCCGTGGGCTGGCCACCGACATGCTCAAGCGGGTCGGCCTGGGCGAGCGGCTGCGCCATTACCCCAAGGTCTTGTCCGGCGGCGAACAGCAACGCGTCGCGCTGGCGCGCGCCTTTGTCGTGCAGCCCGCCGTGCTGCTGGCCGACGAGCCCACCGGCAGCCTCGACTTCGCGACCGGCGAGCGTGTCATGGCATTGATGTTCGATCTCAACCGCGAGGCTGGCACAACCCTGGTGCTGGTCACCCATGACCCGGCGATCGCGGCGCGCTGCGACCGGCAATTGCGCATCGAGGCGGGCAGGGTGGACACGGAAATGGCCGCCTTGTAGCGCATCGGGGACAGAGGCGAACGCGACCTGAATCGAACCGCGTTCAGCGCCTCACCGATCAATTCGCGAACTTGTAGTCGGTCTTGGACTTGGCGCGGATCTCGTCGCGGAATTTGGCCATCTTCACCTGGCCCAGGCGCTGTTCGATCTGCGGCTTGACTTCTTCGAACGACGGGACCTTGGACTCGCGCGTCTCTTCAAGCTTGATGATGTGAAAGCCGAACTGCGACTTGACCGGCGTCTCGGTCATCTCGCCCTTCTTCAGCTTGATCATGGCCTGGGAAAACTCCGGCACATAGGAGCCCGGTGCGGCGAAGTCCAGGTCGCCGCCATTGGCTCCGGAACCCGGGTCCTTGGAGCTTTTCTTGGCCAGGTCTTCGAACTTGGCGCCGCCCTTGATCTGGACAATCAACGCTTTGGCTTCGTCTTCCTTCTCGACCAGGATGTGGCGGGCGCGGTATTCGGTCCCCGCCGACTGGCCTTTGAATTTTTCGTATTCGCCCTTGATCTCTTCGTCGGTGACCGGGTTCTTCTTTTGGTAGGCGCCGAACAGTTCGCGGATCAGGATGGTCTGGCGCGCCAGCTCCATCTGGGCCTTGTAGTCGGCCGAGGCGGCCAAGCCGCGCTTTTCGGCTTCTTGCATGAACATCTCGCGCAGCACCACTTCGTCACGAACCTGGGTTTCGAGTTCGGGGGTCTTGGGCTGGCCCTGCTTGGTCGCTTGCGACATCAGGGCATCGACCCTCGCCTTGGGAACTGCCTTGCCATTGACGACAGCAATGTTCTGCGCCTGCGCCAGCAGCGGTGCAGCCAGCACGGCAGACAAGACACACATCGAAACGCAGTTGGCAACGGAAGTCTTCTTCATGGGCGGGTGCCTTTCAATTCACAGGGGTAGCGGAAGTGATGGGCTCGATCGCGCCAAAAAATTCAGCGGCGAGCCAGTGAAAAAACCGATTCGGGGGTCAGGCGTCGGCAGGAGCGCGGGCGTCGATGGCCAGGGCGTGGATGCCATGCTGGATCTGCAATCGCAGGGCATCATATACGAGGCGATGGCGTGCCAGACGTGACAAACCGTCGAAGCGCTCACTGACCACCTGGACTGTGAAATGCTGGCCCTCGCGGGCGCCGGCATGGCCGGCGTGGAGGTGGCTGTCGTCTTGCACCCGCACGCTTTGCGGCTGCAAAGCGATGCGCAGAACATTCTCGATTTCTTGCGCGGAATGGGCCATGGCTCAGAGCGCTTTCTTGGCCGCATCGGCATCGGGCAGGAGGTGGCGGGACATGTAAAGACCCTGCGCCACGGTGAACAGCAACATCAGCCCCATGCCGCCGAACAACTTGAAGTTGACCCAGGTGTCGGTGGAAAAGTTGTAGGCGACAAGCAAGTTCAGAACCCCCATGGCACAGAAGAAGGCGATCCACGAGAGGTTCAACCGTTGCCAGGCCTGCGCCGGCATATTCAATTGTTCGCCGATCATCGACTGGAGCAGGTTCTTGCGAAAGAAAGCCTGGCTGACCCAGAACGACATTGCCATGGCCCAGTAAAGCACGCTGGGCTTCCACTTGATGAAGGTTTCGTTGTGGAACCAGACGGTGGCGCCGCCGAACACCACCACCAGCGCCAGGCTGATCCACAGCATCATGTCGATTCGTTGGCCGCGCAACTTGAGGACGATGATCTGTGCCAGGGTTGCCGCGATCACAACCAGCGTGGCCAGCAACACCGGCGCCTCATTCGGCCCGACCACGCCGCCCGAGACGATGGCACCGAAATGATCGGTGGCAAATTGAGCGGCCCAGTCCTTCTGTCCCTTGGCGTAGTTGTAGGTGCCGAAGAACAGGAAGATCGGCAAAAAATCGAGCAACAGTTTCATGAGTCGGGGTCGGTCTTTCGGTGGTTCCGGGGTGCGGGCGCCTTGCGCCGCGCGCCGGACGGGGCCGGCGGCGTGCGAACCAGCGCTTCAGGCTTTGGGCGCGAAGTCTATCGCGGCGGAGTTGATGCAAAAGCGCTCGCCGCTCGGCTCGGGGCCGTCTTCAAAGACATGGCCCAGGTGCGAGCCGCACTGGTTGCAGCGAACCTCGACCCGCACCATGCCATGGGTCTTGTCGACGACCCGGTCGATGACCTCACTGTTTACCGGGGCAAAGTAGCTCGGCCAGCCGCACCCGGCATCGAACTTGGTTCCGGCGTCGAACAGCAGGACCCCGCAGCCGACGCAGTGGTACTGCCCAGGGTCCCAGTGGTTCCAGTACTTGCCCGTGAAAGGGCGTTCGGTGGCGGCCTGGCGCGCCACCTGGTACTGAATCGGGTCGAGTGAGGCGCGCCACTCTTCGTCGGATTTCTGGACCTTGCGGGGCTTGTCGTCAATTGGGCTCATGATGAACAGGACACCTCGATGGAGCGCGCCCAGTCGGGCGGGAAACCGGCATCGGCCGACGCTTGGGGCTGTTCGTCGAAGGGCTGGCTCAAAACTGTCAGGAGCCGGCCTACTTCGGAAAAATCGCCCTGCCTGGCTTGGCGGATGGCCACTTCGACCAGGTGGTTGCGCAGCACGAACTTGGGGTTGACGCGGTTCATTGCCCGGCCGCGCTCGGCGTCCGGGCTGTCGGTCTGGCGCAGGCGCCGCTGGTAGCGCAGGGCCCAGGCATCAAACGCCTCGCGGTCGATGAACAGGTCGCGAATCTGCCTGTTGTCGGCGCCCGCAACACTGCTGAACTGCGCCAGACGCCGAAACGTGATCGTGAAGTCCGCCTTGTCGGCCGCCATCAGTTTGAGCAGGTCGTCGATCAATTCACGGTCGGCATCGTCCGCGCCCGACAGCCCCAGCTTGGCGCGCATGCGCGCCAGCAGCGCCTGCGGGAACACGGTCTTGTAGGGCTCGAGCGCGGCCAGCGCGCTGTCCGTGTCGTTGATCAACGGCAGCAGCGCCTGGGCCAGCGCGTGCAGGTTCCAGAACGCCACATTGGGCTGGCGCGCATAGGCATAGCGGCCCTGGTGGTCGGAGTGGTTGCAGATGTGGCCAGGGTCGAACTGGTCGAGGAAACCGAACGGGCCGTAGTCGATCGTCAGGCCCAGGATGGACATGTTGTCGGTGTTCATCACGCCGTGGCAGAAGCCGACGGCCTGCCAGTCGGCCATCAACTCGGCGGTGCGCCGGGTCACGGCCGCCAGCAAAGCGGCATGGGGTTGCGCGGCGTCGGCGCATTCGGGGTAATGGTGCTCAATCACGAAATCGGCCAGTTGGCGCAGTTGCGCAGGCTGGTCGCCGTGCGAAAAGTGCTCGAAGTGGCCGAAGCGAATGAAGCTGGGCGCAGCCCGCGTGACCACCGCGGCGGTTTCGATTTCTTCGCGCCGCACCCTCAGGCTGGTCGAGCCGGTGATGCACAGCGCGCGCGTCGTCGCAATCCCCAGGCCGTGCATGGCCTCGGAGCACAGAAACTCGCGAATCGACGATCGCAGCACCGCGCGGCCATCGCCCATGCGCGAGTACGGTGTGCGGCCGGCGCCTTTGAGTTGCAACTCCATTGGTCCGGCCGGTGTCTGCATTTCACCCAGCCAGAGCGCGCGACCATCGCCCAACTGGCCGGCCCAGACACCGAACTGGTGGCCGCTGTAGACACTGGCCAGCGGCTGCAATTCGTCCCAGACCGCGTTGCCGCTCAATACCTCCAGCGCCCGCCAGTCTTCGCGGCTGTCCCAATCGGCGGGCAGGCCGAGGTCTTGGGCGCAGCCGGGGCTGGTCGCCACCCAGTGGGGGTCGGCCAGCGGCTCGGCGGCCAGCGGCGTGTAGAACGATTCGCCAAGGCGCTGGAACCGGTTTGTCCAGGAGATTTGCGGTGCGGTGGCGCGGGCGGGCTGCAGGGCGATTTCCATGGGCGCCAGTGTAGCCAGCCGGTGGCGGTCAACGAGATGGAGGGGTGATCGGCTTGCGGCGCGGAAACGAAGGTTTGCGGCGCTGTCGGGAAGTCCCTGAACCGCAACGCTGCCGACATGCGCTACCGTCGGCGCACTGTCATTTCCCAAGGAGTTGTGCGATGAGTCTCTCGAGAAAAGTTTTTGGTCTGACCGCAGTGGCCTCGCTTGTCTTCCTGGGCCTGGGAGCGCAGGCGCAAACCATCAAGATCGCCTACGTCGACCCGCTGTCGGGTGGTGCCGCGACCATCGGCGAGCATGGCCTGAAGCAGTTGCAGTTTCTGGTCGAGACCATCAACGCCAAGGGCGGTGTGATGGGCGGCCAGAAGCTCGAAGCGGTGGCCTACGACAACAAAGGCAGCCCGCAGGAAAGCCTGGTCCAGGTGCAAAAAGCCATCGACGCCGGCGTGCGCTTCGTGACCCAGGGCAATGGCTCGGGCGCGGCCATCGCGATCTCCGAGTTTGTCACCAAGTACAACGAACGCAACCCGGGCAAGGAAGTTCTGTACTTCAACTACGCCGCGGTCGACCCGGCGTTGACCAACGAGAAGTGCAGCTTCTGGCACTTCCGCTGGGACGCCAACTCCGACATCAAGATGGCGGCGCTGACCAACTTCATGAAGGGCCAGCCGAACATCAAGAAGGTCTACATCATTGGCCAGGACTATTCGTTCGGACACGCGGTGCGCGGCGCGGCGAACACAATGATGAAAGAAAAGCGACCCGACATCCAGATCGTCGGCGACGAGTTGCACCCGCTGCTGAAGATCACCGACTTCGCACCCTATGTCGCCAAGATCAAGGCGTCGGGCGCCGACTCGGTGATCACCGGCAACTGGGGCAACGACATTTCGCTGCTGCTCAAGGCCGCCGCCGACGCCGGCCTGCAGGTCAACTGGTACACCTACTACGCCGGCGGCGCGGGCGGCCCGACGGCGGTCAAGCAGACCGGCCTGGACCACCGGGTGTACCAGATCAGCGAGTGGCACACCAACGTGCCTTCGCCCGACATGGAGGCCTTCGCCGACACCTTCTTGAAGAAGTACGGCGGCGCCAGCGCCCAGGGCTGGTGGTACCTGCGCATGAAGAACCAGATGGAGATGTTCGCGAATGCGCTGAACCAGGCCAAGTCGACCGAGCCGAAGAAGGTGGCCGAAGCGCTCAAGGACATGAAGTTCAAGAACGCCCTGGGTTCAGAGACTTTCATGCGGGCCAGTGACCATTCGCTGTTCCAGGACATGTACATCTCGTCGTTCGGCTCGGGCACCAAGTACGACGAAGAAAAAACCGGCTGGGGCTGGAAGACCGTGGGCCTGATCAAGGCGCAGGACACGGTCATCCCGACCACCTGCAAGATGACGCCACCGGCCTGATCGGGCGGCCCGTGCGCGTTGCGCCCGCAAGGCCTGCCACGGTGGTGCGCAGGCTTTGCGGGCGGATGGATGGCTCCCCACAAAAACAAAACCGCCTGTGCTCGAACTGCTGATCTTTTCCACGCTGAACGGCCTGCTGTACGGCATGCTGTTGTTCCTGCTGGCCAGCGGCCTGACGCTGATCTTCAGCATGATGGGCGTGCTCAACTTCGCCCACGCCAGCTTCTACATGCTGGGGGCCTACTTCGGCTATCAAATCAGCAAGTACGTCGGCTACTGGCCGGGGCTGGTGCTCGCGCCGTTGCTGGCGGGGGTGATCGGCGCGCTGATCGAGCGCTACGGTTTGCGCGCGGTGCACAAGCACGGCCACGTTGCCGAACTGCTGTTCACGTTCGGCCTGGCCTTCATGATCGAGGAAGTCGTGCAGATGGTCTGGGGCAAGGTGCCGGTCGACTACCGCATCCCCGACGCTCTCAACTTCTCGGCGTTCAGCCTGTTTGAGACCACCTATCCGGCGTTTCGGATGTTCATGCTGTTGATGTCGGTGGCGGTGTTCCTGGGCCTGCTGCTGCTGCTCACCCGCACTCGCGTGGGCCTGGTCATCCAGGCGGCGCTGTCCCACCCCAGCATGGTCGGCGCGCTGGGCCACAACGTGCCGCTGGTCTTCATGCTGGTGTTCGGCGCCGGCTGCGCGCTGGCCGCATTGGCCGGCGTGATTGCCGGGCCGGCGCTGATCACCCAGCCGGCGATGGCGGCGTCGCTCGGGCCGATATTGTTCGTCGTCGTGGTCGTCGGCGGGCTGGGTTCGTTGCCGGGCGCCTTCGTCGCCTCGCTGCTGATCGGGCTGGTGCAGACCTTTGCGGTGGCGCTGAATGTTTCGCTGGCCGATGTGCTGTCGCATGTCGGCGTGAGCCTGTCGCGCCAGTCGATCGGCGGCGACCTGTGGATGGCCACGGTGGCGCAAGTGGCGCCCATCATTCCCTACCTGCTGCTGGTGCTGGTGCTGGTGTTCCGGCCGCATGGCCTGATGGGCAACCGGGACACCTGAGCCATGCAGCAACTCTCAGCGACGGACGCTCACCCCAGGCCGACGCCGGCCGCGCGGGCCAGCCGTGTTCGGGCTTATGCGCCGTGGCTGGGCGCCACCGTGGCGCTGCTGGTGCTGCCGCTGGTGTTCTCCAGCGGCGCGTCGCTGACGATGATGAGCCTGATGGGCTTTTCGATCATCTTCGCGCTGTCCTACAACATGCTGCTGGGCCAGACCGGCATGCTGTCGTTCGGCCACGCGGTGTACTACGGCCTGGGCGGCTTCATCACGGCGCATGCGCTCAACATCATCGGCGCGGGCAAGTGGCCGGTGCCGCTGCCGCTGCTGCCGCTGGTGGGCGGGCTGGCGGGGTTGACCTTCGCAATGATCTTCGGCTGGGTCTCGACCAAGCGCGCCGGCACCGCCTTCGCGATGATCTCGCTGGGCATTGGCGAGCTGGTCGCCGCGTGTTCGTTGATCCTGCGCGGGTTCTTTGGCGGCGAGGGCGGCATCTCGACCAACCGCACCGCCACGCTGCGCATTTTTGGGCTCAACTTCGGGCCGCAGATCCAGGTTTACTACCTGATCGCGGCATGGTGCCTGCTGTGCATCGTGGCGATGTACGCCTTCACCCGGACGCCCCTGGGGCGCATGTGCAATGCCGTGCGCGAGAACCCCGAGCGGGCCGAGTTCCTCGGCTACAGCACGCACGTGGTGCGCTACCTGGCTTTTTGCACCTCGGGCTTCTTTGCCGGTGTGGCCGGCGGCCTGGCGGCCATCCACTACGAGATCGTCACCTCCAGTGTGGTGGGCGCCGGCCCGTCCGGCTTTGTCCTGTTGATCGCCTACATCGGTGGCATCGCGTTTTTCATCGGCCCCATCATCGGCGCGGTGCTGATGACGGCGCTGCAGATTTCGCTGTCCGACTACACCGGCGCCTGGCTTCTGTATGTCGGGCTTATGTTCGTGCTGGTCGTGATGTACGCGCCAGGGGGCCTGGCCGGGTTGTTGCTGATGCATCGGCCGGTGCTCACTGCCGGGCTGCTGGCGCGACTGTTGCCGGCCTATGCGCTGGCCGCGGTGCCGGCCCTGGCCTTGTTTGCCGGCGCGGTGGGCCTGATCGAAACCAGCCACCACCTGCTCGTCAAGGCCGCCGAAGGGCCTTTGATGCGCGTCTTCGGCCTGGGCTACGACGCAACCTCGCCGCTGGCCTGGGCTGGCATCCTGGCCTTGCTGGTGGCCGGGCTGGTGGGCCTGCGCTACGTGATGCCGGTGGTGTCCGCCGCCTGGCATGGCGCTGTGGCCGAATCCCGACGCAGGCTCGCCCAATGAGGCCGCCGCACGCCGCGACAAATCTTTCTGTGACGCCGGCGTTGCAGCTCGTCGGCCTGCACAAGAGTTTCGGCGTCACACCGATCATCCGCGGCATCAGCCTGGATGTGACCGCGGGTGAACGCCACGCCATCATCGGCCCCAATGGTGCGGGCAAGTCGACGCTGTTTCACTTGGTCAGCGGGCGCTTCCCGGTGAGCTCCGGCGAGGTTCGGCTCAAAGGCGAGAACATCACCGGCCTGGCGCCGTTCCAGATCAACCGGCGCGGTTTGTCGCGCAGCTTCCAGGTGACCAACATCTTCCCGCGCCTGAGCGTGTTCGAAAACATCCGCTGCGGGGTGTTGTGGTCACTGGGCTATCGCTATTCGTTCTGGCAGCGGGTCGAGCGCGCCCAGGATGCGCGCGAGCGCACCGAGCAAATCCTGGAGCAGATCAACCTGGCGGCGCGCCGCGAAGTCCCGGCGGGGGTGTTGTCGTACGCCGAGCAGCGTGCGCTGGAGATCGGCATCACCATTGCCACCGGTGCCGATGTGATCATGCTCGACGAGCCGACCGCCGGCATGAGCCTGTCCGAAACTGAACATGCGGTGGCGCTGATCCGGCGCATCAGTGAGGGCAAGACGCTGGTGATGGTGGAGCACGACATGAGCGTGGTGTTCGACTTGGCCGACCGCATTTCGGTGCTGGTGTACGGCCAGGTGATTGCCACCGACACGCCCGAACGGATTCGCGCCAACCCCCAGGTGCAAGAGGCTTATCTCGGCGTTGCCGCCGGCAGTGTGAACCAGGCCGAGGGCGAACATGCTTGAGGTGCGCGACCTGCACGCCTACTACGGCAAGAGCCACATCCTGCAGGGGGTGGATTTCCGCGTCGGCGAAGGCGAGATCGTGTCGCTGCTGGGCCGCAACGGCGTGGGCCGCTCGACCACCATCAAGGCGATCATGGGCGACGTCGTGCGGCACGGCTCGGTGCTGTTCAAGGGCCGCGAGATCGTCGGCCTCAAACCGCACCAGGTGGCCCATTGCGGTCTCGGCTACGTGCCCGAGAACCGCGACATCTTTCCGCGCCTGACGGTGCGCGAAAACCTCATCCTCGGCATGAAGGGCAAACGCGCCAGCGGGCGCTGGAGCATGGAGGACATGTTCGAGCTGTTCCCGCGCCTGCGAGAGCGCGCCGACACCCCGGGCGGCGTGCTCTCCGGCGGCGAACAACAGATGCTGACCATCTGCCGCACCTTGATGGGCGACCCCGATCTGGTGATGATCGACGAGCCCACCGAAGGCCTGGCGCCCAAGATCGTCGAGTTGGTCGCGCAATTGCTGGAGCAAATTGCCAAGCGCGGCGTGTCCATCCTGCTGGTCGAACAAAAGCTGACGATCGCGCTGCGAATCTCCAAGCGTCTGTATGTGATGGGGCATGGGCGTATCGTGTTCGAAGGTTCGGCGGCCGACCTGAAGGCCAACGACGTGGTGCGCCGGGAGTGGCTGGAGGTCTGAGCCCGCGCGCTGGACGTCACAAGGTGTGCTCAGGCGCGTGTTGGCCCGGCCCCGCCACGCAGGCGGGCGTCCACCCACTCAAGACCTAGAATCGCACGACCGTTCTATTTTTCAAAGGGACCCACGCATGAGCGCCAACTACGAAGTCCGCGGCAAGGTTGCCGTCATCACGCTGAACAACCCGCCGATCAACGGGCTGGGCTACGACACGCGCGTCGGCATTGCCAACGGGCTGGCCAAGGCGCAAGCCGATGCCGCGGTCAAGGCCATTGTCATCACCGGCGCCGGCAAGGCGTTTTCGGGCGGTGCCGACATCCGCGAATTCGGCTCGCCCAAGGCCATCGCCGAGCCCAACCTGCTCAGTGTCATCCTGGCGCTCGAGGCCAGCGGCAAGCCCATCGTTGCGGCGATCCACAGCGTCTGCATGGGCGGTGGCCTGGAGCTGGCGCTGGGCTGCCATTACCGCGTCGCGTCGCCGGGCACGCAAGTGGCCTTGCCCGAGGTGAAGATCGGGCTGATCCCGGGCGCGGGCGGCACCCAGCGCCTGCCGCGGGTGCTGGGCGTCGAGAACGCGCTGAACATGATCGTCAGCGGCGCGCCGGTCGCCAGCGAATTGCTGGCCCAGAGCCCGGGCCAGAAGCTGTTCGACAAAATCATCGAGGGCGACCTGATGACCGGCGCCCTGGCGTTCGCGGCCCAGATCCAGGACAAACGGCCGCTGCCGCTGGTGCGCGACCTCAAGACCCAGCATCCGAACGCCGATGCGTATTTCCAGTTCGCGCGCAACACCGTCGGGGCGATGAGCCGCAACTTCCCCGCACCGCTGAAGTGTGTGGACGCAGTGGCGGCGTCGACCCGTCTGAAGTTCGACGAGGGCATGAAGGTCGAGCGCGAACTCTTCACCGGCTTGATGTTCACACCCGAATGCAAGGCGCTGCGCCATGCCTTCATGGCCGAGCGCGCCACCACCAAGATTCCCGATGTGCCCGCCGACACCCCGGTGCGCGCCGTGAAAACGCTGGCCGTGATTGGTGCCGGCACCATGGGCGGCGGCATCGCGATGAACTTTTTGAACGCCGGCATTCCCGTGACCATGCTCGAGATGAAGCAGGAGGCGCTGGACAAGGGCCTGGCCACCATCCGCAAGAACTACGAATCTCAGGTGACCAAGGGCAAGCTCAGCCGAGACAAGTACGAGCAGCGCATGGCCTTGCTGACCACGACGTTGAACTACGCCGACTTGAAAGACGCCGACATGGTCATCGAGGCGGTGTTCGAAGAAATGGGCGTGAAGGAAAAGGTCTTCAAGGCGCTGGACGAGGTGATGAAGCCCGGCGCCATCCTGGCCAGCAACACCTCCACGCTGGACGTCGACAAGATCGCCTCGTTCACGAAGCGCCCGCAAGATGTGATCGGCACCCATTTCTTCAGCCCCGCCAACGTGATGAAGCTGCTAGAGGTCGTGCGCGGCCAGAAGACCGCCAAGGATGTGCTGG
>JAYSVE010000164.1:0-5049 GCA_043718725.1 Methylibium sp. | reverse complement strand
TGCCGGCCTTCAAGTGGCTCACCTTCTGGGGCTTCTGTCTCGGGTTGATCGAGAGCTTTCTTTATGGGGCCTATGTCGGACTCGTGTTCGTGCCGATCTACAACTTTCTCTCCCGCCGATGGGGCGCGCCGGGCGTGCAGACGTGACACAAGCCAGTGCAACGGGCCGACCTGGAAGGGCGGCTGAACCCACCAGCCTGCGGGCGGCGCAACTGGCGTGGCTGGCGGCGGCTGTCTTCATCGTCTCGGCCGGCTATGGCGCGTTGTTGCCCGTGCTGCCGGGTTGGCTGGCGTCGGTGTTGCCCGGCGTCAGCGCCACCGAAGTCGGGCGTCACGTCGGCTTTCTCAGCGCTGCGTACGCGGCGGGCGTGCTGCTGGGTGCGCCCCTGTGGGGGGTCGTCTCGGATCGGGTCGGGCGGAGCCGAATCCTGATCATCGGGCTCGTCGGCTATGTCACCAGCCTGCTGCTCCTGCTGGTCCCGGCCCTGGCCGGCTTGTGGGGAATCTACGCACTGCGCGCCATGACCGGCTTTTTTGTCGCAGCGGTCGTTCCTGTCGTCGCGGCGCTGGTCGCCGAACACAGCTCCGAGCAACAGCGCGCACGGCGTTTCGCGTGGTTGGGGGCGATGTCGCTGCTCGGATTCCTGTTCGGCCCCGCACTGAGCGCGGTCGCCACCTGGGTCGGGCCATGGGTCGCCGACACCGAGGTCTCCGCTGCGTTCTCGGCACGGGTCGTGCTGGTTCTGTCAGCGTTGCTCGGCGCGGTGATGATGCTCGGATTGGCAGGAACCTTGCCGGCATCGCCCGCCGCCGACGCGACAGTCCCAACAAACCCGGTGGGTTCGGTTCGGGGCCAGCCCACCGCGTTGCTGTGGCTCAGCGGGACGGTGATGTTCGTGCTGGCGGGCTTCGAGTTGGGCATCGTGCTTCAGGGGCAGCAGCCGTCCGGGGAATCATCGCGTCAGGCGGCGATCATGCTCGCCGAGTGCAGCCTCGTGATGCTGGGCGTCAACGGACTGCTCTTCATCACGTCGATGCTGGAGAAGATTTCGGCACCCATCATCATCGGCACCGGGCTGCTCCTCGCGATGCTGGGGTTGGCGGTGCTGGCCGTGGATCGCTCCGACGCCTGGATGTACCTGGGCGTCAGTCTGACCGCTGCGGGCACCGGCCTGGTCCTGCCGGTCATCACCTACCTGGCCGCCGGCGCGTCACCCCAAAAGCTGGGGGTCGTGATGGGCGGCCTGACTGCGGCAGCCGGCTTCGGCCAGACGCTTGGCTCGGTCGCAGGCGGGTGGCTTTTCGCCGCGCTGGCACAACGCAGCTACGGCTGGCTGACCCTTCCCCTGGTGGTGATGCTGGTACTCCTGCTGGTCAGGCCGGGCTGGTGGTCGGTCGGTGCCGTCGCAACGACCACAGGCCCGAAGCGCCTGGGCGTTGACAGCGAGGTCTCATGATGAACAACACGAGCGCACCAAGGCGCATCTGGCGAGCGTTCGGACCGTTGCCGGTTGCAGCACCCTCTGCCAACGTGATGGCCGTGCGAAAGCCCGCCTCCACGAATGCCTGGGCCTTGGTGGTCGACGGGGACACCCGCAAGACGCCGCCCACGACGCCGCAGGGCCGGTGGCAACCGTGTGGCGACTCCGAGCCGAACCCGATGCAAAGCCATCGTCCGAGTGCCTGACGCGCCGATGCCAACGCTGTCGAGGTGGCGTTCGATCGCGCTCCTGGCGCTGTGGTCGGTGCTGCTGATGGTGTGCGGTTGTGCGACCGTGCGGCCGGACGTGCCCCGGGGGTTTTCGCATGCGATTGGCGACGCTGAGCACACGACCCTCGGCGGCGTTCTGGCCGCGCAGGCGGCACGGCATCCGGGCTTGTCCGGGTTCCAGGTCCTGGCCACCGGCCATTCGGCCTTCGTGGCTCGCGCGGCATTGGCCGACGCCGCCGAGCGCACGCTCGACCTGCAGTACTACAGCGTGGCCGAAGACCTGACAACCGATCTGCTGCTGCTGCGCATCGTCGCCGCGGCCGAGCGCGGCGTTCGGGTGAGGATCCTGCTGGATGACATCCACGTGCCTGCGCGCCTTTTCGCGCGCCGCGCGATGGCTGAGCACCCGGGCATCCAGGTGCGAATTTTCAATCCGTTCTCATTCGGCGGAACCTCGAACCTGGCGCGACTGGGCGAATTCATCGTCGACGGCGCGCGGCTGAATCGCCGCATGCACAACAAGGCCTGGGTGACCGACAACGCCGCCGCCATCGTCGGCAGCCGCAACCTCGCAGACGCGTACTTCGGCGCTCACGACGCCGTCAACTTCTACGACGTGGACCTGCTGGCGGCCGGGCCGATCGTGGGCGCGTTGTCGGGTGCCTTCGACGCCTACTGGAACAGCGCGGCCGCCGTCCCGGCCGAAGCATTGGCCGACCTGCCGGACACCCACGAAGCAGCCTATTTGCGCCAGGGGCTGCGTGCGCGCACTGCAAGCTGCGACCCCATTCCCGCGTGTCGCTGGCTGGCCCAGGGCGGCATGCTGGGCGCGCTGCGATCGGGCAGCGTGGCGTTGACTTGGGCAAGCGCGCGGTTGATCTACGACCCGCCCGATCAGGACAAGCGGGGCTTGACGACCGGCATCGAACACGGATCGATCGACGACGAAGCGGACGACGCCCGCACGCTGACCGAATTGCTCATCGTGTCGCCCTATTTCATCCCTGGCGAAGACGGGTTGCGCCATCTGGGCGAGATGCGTGCGCGCGGCGTGCGCGTCGCCGTCCTGACCAATTCGCTGGCGGCCACCGACTCGCCAATTGCGCACGCAGGCTACGCGCGTCACCGCGTCGCGTTGCTGCGCCAAGGCGTGGAACTGTACGAATTGCGGCCGGCGTCGGGGGTTCGGCACCGCGATTCGCACCGCTGGACGCAGGCATCACCTTTCAGTCTTCACGCCAAGCTCATCGTCCAGGACCGCTGGCGTGCCATCGTCGGCTCGCAGAACCAGGATCCGCGCTCGCGTCTGCACAACACGGAAGCCTGGATCGCTATCGACAGCGCGGAACTGGCGGCCGACCTGGCCGCATTGTTTGAGGAGGGCAGCGACCTGGCGCACGCGTTCAAGATCGAACTGAACAACACCGACGGCACCGATGCGCTTGTATGGCGCACCGACGAGGGCGGAAAGACCGTGCGCTACGACGCCGAACCGATGGCGGGGCCGTGGTTGCGGCTGTGGCGTGGTGTGCTCGGCGCGCTGATCCCCGAGCATCTGCTGTGAATGGCTTGGGGCGCGGCTGCGACAGGCCGAGCCGGGTTCGTCCAAACCAGGCGCCTGGGGCCAGCGCAGTTCGTGGGCGAGGTGGATCTAGGCGCCCGAGAGGCGCTGAGCGTCATCGTCGAGGCGGTCGGGCAGCCAGAACCACCCGCCCGTGACGTCGGGGTGGGCCAGGGACGTTGCCGAGGCGTCATCGTCCGCTCCCGCGCATCAGGGACGCTGAAGTGTTGTCGGCCAGATGCCAACCGGCCCAGACCATGGCGAGCCCGATGGCCGCGACAAAGAGGCACGGCGCCAGCGCCATCCCGACGCTGCGGGCCTGCATGGCGACAACCGCGCCGGCCAGCACCCATGCCCACAGCCGCAACTCTTGGATCGCGCCTGTGCGGTCGTCCCTGGACAGGCAGCACCATGCCGCGCCGACGACCAGCAACCCGAGCGCCAGTGGCGGATGCCCGGCTGCCGGCTGCCACCATCCCAACCAGGCGGCACCGAGTCCCGCCACCAGCGCAACGCCCGCAGCGACCGCCAGCACGCCGGCAGCGAGGCAGTTCAGTGACGCGGCAAGCGGCCGCCAAGGCGCGCCGCGGTCCATGCCCACCAGGAACACCCGCAGCGCCAGGACGGTGCTCGCGGCCAGCAGCATGCAGTCGCGCCACGCCCAGGCGGCCGCCGCCACCACCACGACCAGCCCGGTGCCGGTGAGTTCGGCGAACCTGCGCGCCTTCATGGGATGCTTCGCGCGCCCTCAGCGCACGGGCCGGATCTCGGTCACGGTGAACTTGCCGGCGTCGTTGACGGCCTTGAAACTGACCTTGTCGCCGGCCTTGAGCTTGTCGAGCATGGCCTTGTCCTTGACCACGAAGACCATTGCCATGGCGGGCATGTCCAGGTTCTTGATCTCGCCGTGCTTGAGCGTGAGCTTGCCGGCTTCCATGTCGATCTTGCGCACTTCGCCTTCGGTCATGTCGGGTGCCGGCGCGGCCTGGGCGGGCTTCATGCCGTTTACTTGGCTGGGCTCCATCGTCGCTTGGGCGTGGACCCTGGGTGTCAGGATCACAACGAAGGCGGCGGTGGCCGCGGCAGCGAGTTGCTTGAGCTTGTTCATGGGGTGCGTTCCTTTTCAGTAGCGTTGGTAAGCGGTGGCGCTGCCGTCTTTGGCGACGAGCAGCACGTCGTAAGGATCCTTGCGTTCGCCATGGGCGGGACCGTCCATGCCCGGTGAGCCGACCGGCATGGCCGGCACGGCGAGGCCGATCGCGGCGGGTCTTTCCTTCAGCAGACGGCGGATTTCGCGCGCCGGCACATGGCCTTCGATGGCATAGCCGCCGACGCGAGCGGTGTGGCACGAGCCGTAGCGGATCGGCATGCCCAGGCGCTGCCGGGCAAGCGTGTTGCCATCGTCATGCGCACGTACCTTGAAGCCGTTCGACTCCAGGTGGGTCAGCCAATCCTTGCAGCAGCCGCAGGTCGGGCTCTTCCAGACTTCGACGAGATCGGACTTGGCATCCTGCTGGGCCCAGGCCGCCGGCAGGGCCAGCAGCAGCGGCAGGGTCAGCCAGTGGCGGCGGAGCAAGTCAATGTTTGTGGTCGGCATGGCCGTCTCCCTTCGCAGACGCCTTGCCGGCCGCCACCGCCACGGCGCCCTTCATGCCGGCGTCGTAGTGCCCTGGCTGCAGGCAGGCGAAGTCGATCTTGCCGGCCCGGGTGAACTTCCAGATCACCTCGCCCGTCTTGCCGGGGGCGACGGTGACCATGGTCGGGTCGTCATGTTCCAT
>JAYSVE010000163.1:0-2192 GCA_043718725.1 Methylibium sp. | reverse complement strand
CGGCCGCTGTGTACCCCGACCGTGTGGCGGTGATCTACGGCGCCCGCCGCCAGACCTGGAGCGAAACCTACGCCCGTTGCCGCCGCCTGGCCAGCGGGCTGAAACAACGTGGCATTGGCGCGGGCGACACGGTGGCGGTGATGCTGCCCAACGTGCCGGCGATGTTCGAAGCGCACTTTGCAGTGCCCATGACCGGCGCCGTGCTGAACACCCTGAACACCCGGCTGGACGCCGAGGCCATCGCCTTCATGTTGCGCCACGGCGAGGCCAAGGTCTTGTTCACCGACCGCGAATTCGCCGCTGTCGTCGAGCAGGCCCTGGCGCTGCTGGGCGCTGTGGGTGACGGTACCGTGCCGCCGTTCAGACCCTTCGTTATTGAGGTCGACGACGAAGAAGCGCCCGCCGGCCAGTCGCTGGGCGACGTCAGCTATGAATCTTTTCTGGCCCACGGCGACCCGGCCTTCGTCTGGCAACTGCCGGCCGACGAATGGGACGCCATCGCGCTGAACTACACCTCGGGCACCACCGGCAACCCCAAGGGCGTGGTCACCCACCACCGCGGCGCGTACCTGAACGCCGTCTCCAACGTCGTCACCTGGGAGATGCCGCGCCATGCGGTTTATCTGTGGACGCTGCCGATGTTTCACTGCAACGGCTGGTGTTTTCCGTGGACGATGGCGCTGCAGGCCGGCACCAGCGTGTGCCTGCGCAAACTCGACACGGCCGTGGTGTTTGAGCTGATCCGCAAACACCGCGTCACTCACCTGTGCGCAGCGCCCATCGTCTACGGCATGCTGATCAACGCGCCCGAGGCCCAGCGCGCCGGCATCACGCATGCCATCAACGGGTTGATTGCCGGGTCGGCGCCGCCGGCCGCCATCATCGAAGGCTGCGAGCAGATCGGCATCGCGATCACCCATGTCTACGGCCTGACCGAAAGCTACGGCCCGGCAGCGGTGTGTGCGCAGCAGGCGCATTGGGCGGCGCTGCCGCTGGGTGAACGCGCCCGGCTGAACGCGCGCCAGGGCGTGGCTTACCCGATGCAGCAGAGCCTGGCGGTGCTGGACCCGGAAACGATGCGGCCGGTGCCCGCCGACGGCGAAACCATGGGCGAAATTTTCTTTCGCGGCAACCTGCTGATGAAGGGTTACTTGAAGAACCCGCAGGCCACGGATGCGGCTTTCGCTGGCGGCTGGTTTCACACCGGCGACCTCGCGGTGGTGCAGGCCGACGGCTACGTGAAGATCAAAGACCGCAGCAAGGACGTGATTATCTCCGGCGGCGAAAACATCTCCAGCGTCGAGGTTGAAGAGGTGCTCTACCGCCACCCCGATGTGCTGGTGGCCGCCGTGGTGGCCAAGCCCGACAACAAGTGGGGCGAGGTGGCGGCAGCCTTTGTGCAGCTGCGTGCGGGCGCCACCACCACCGAAGCACAAATCATCGAACACTGCCGTGCCCACATGGCGCGCTTCAAGGTACCCAAGCAGGTGGTCTTCGGGCCGTTGCCGCAAACATCGACCGGCAAGATTCAGAAGTTCGTGCTGCGCCAGCAGCTGCATTCGGCCTCGGCCATCGACTGAGGGCACGAACCATGGCCGACGACATCATCCTGCAGACCCGCGGTCTGACCAAAGAATTCAAGGGCTTCGCTGCGGTGGAGGACGTGAACTTGAGTGTTAGGCGCGGCAGCATCCATGCGCTGATCGGGCCCAACGGCGCGGGCAAGACGACGGTGTTCAACCTGCTGACCAAGTTCCTGCAGCCGACAAAAGGAACGATCCACTTCAACGGCGTGGACATCTCGGCCGAACAGCCGGCGCAGATCGCGCGCCGTGGCGTCATCCGCTCGTTTCAGATCTCGGCCACCTTTGGCCACATGACGGCGCTGGAAAACGTGCGTGTGGCGCTGCAGCGCAAGCTGGGCACTTCGTTTCACTTCTGGCGCTCGGGCAAGAGCCTGAACCAGCTGAACGGCCGGGCGCTGGAACTGCTGGAGGAAGTGGACCTGGGGCCCTACGCCAGCACGCTGGCGGTGGAGATGCCCTACGGCCGCAAGCGCGCGCTGGAGATTGCCACCACGCTGGCGCTCGACCCCGAGCTGATGCTGCTGGACGAACCCACACAGGGCATGGGCCACGAAGACGTGGACCGCGTGGCCGACCTCATTCGCAAGGTGGCAGCCCAGCGCACGG
>JAYSVE010000162.1:0-2192 GCA_043718725.1 Methylibium sp. | reverse complement strand
GTTCCAGCCGCGCCTGGGTTCGCGTCACACGGTCCTCCATGCGCGCGGCCTGGCGCTCGTTGCGGGTGATGCTGTCGCGCAGGCCCTGGCTGCGGGTGCTGACGGGGCCTTGCGAGTCGGTCATCTCGGCGGCCAGCGCCTTGATGCGGACCGCGAAGCCGTTGCCGCCCGGGCTTGGCGCGTCGGCCTTGGTGAAGGCCTTGCTCAGTTCGGCCAGCTTGCCCAGCGCGGCCGTGAACTTGGCGTCGCTCAGCTTGAGCGAGCCGTCGGCCTGGAGTTGCAGGCCGGCGTCGGACAGGCGCGCGAAGTCCTTCGACGCAACTCCGGTGGCGCCCACCATGGCGCGCAACTGGCCTTGCAGGCTGATGGTCGCGCGGTCGCCCTGCAAGGGGGAGGCGACCTTTTTGTCGGGGTCGTACTTGGTCTGCTCGACGATGTACTTGTTGATCTCGCTGTAGGCCTTGGCGAAGTCGGTCAAGGCCTTCTTCATGGCGTCGCTGTCGACCCCCACGCTCACCTGGACGGGTTTCGTCGTGACCTGCGACAGGCTCAGCGTCACCCCTTCGACGGCGCCGCTCAGCGTGTTCGAGGCCGACGTGATGGGCAGGCCGTTGACGATGGCCGTCGCGTCCCGCGGCGCGAGGCTTTGGATCATGCTGGCCGAGCCGACCGGGTTGTCGAACACCAGGTCGTTCAGGCTGGGCCCGCCCGGTGCGGCGGGCGCGTCGGCCGGCACGGCGATGATGCGCATCGAGTTCTCCAGCCCGGTGGCGGTGGAGCGGATCACCAGCCTGGAGCCGGTGCCGTCGCGAATGATGGAGGCACTGACGCCCGCGTTCGACGCGTTGATCTTGGCGCGAACGCTTTCCAGCGAGTCCTCGCCCACGCCGATCGGGATGTCGATCTGCGAGGGCGGCGACTTCGGGATGAAGGGCGCCGCGCCGGCGGTCCAGCCGCCCAGCTCGATGCGCAGGGTGCCGGTGCCCACCGGGTCGGTGCTGTTCGTGTAATTCTTCGAGGCCAGTGCCTGGGCCTGGGCCAGTTGGCCGACCTCGATGCTGTAGTTGCCGGTCACGGCGGTTCCGCTGGAGCTGGCCGCCACCGCCAACTTGTCCGAACTGGAGGCGGTGGTTTGCTGCCACAGGCTCGCCTTGGCGAGCACGGCGGTCGCGTCCTGCAGGTTGACGGTGTAGCTTTGCAACAGGCCGAACGAAGACAGCTTTTGTTGCAGCGTGGTCTTTTGCGCCGTCAGCGCATCGATCGGCTTGCGCTCGATCGCGACCAGTTGGGTCACGATGCTCTTGACGTCCAGGCCGCTTCCCAGCCCGGGAGATGAAATGGTCGCCATGGCATCGCTCCTTCAGTGTGACGGTTGTTTCGGCGCGCTGGCGCAGAACTTGAGCGAAGAATGAAAACACCCACGCGAGCGGGCCGGCGTGGGTGCTTGAGCGAGCCCGGCGCCGGGCAGGGCGCCGCTGCGATCAGCGCTGCAATCAACGCTGCAAGAGCGACAGCACCTGCTGCGGCAACTGGTTGGCCTGCGCCACCATCGCCGTGCCGGCCTGTTGCAGGATCTGCGCCTTGGACAGGCTCGCGGTCTCGGCGGCGAAGTCGGCGTCCATGATGCGGCCGCGCGCGGCGGTCGTGTTCTCGGACTGGACCATGATGTTGGCAATCGTGTTTTCAAACCGGCTTTGCACCGCGCCCAGCGTGGCGCGCGCGCCGTTGATCTGGTTCAGCGCGTCGTCGATGCTCTTGATCGACAGCCAGGCGTCCTCGACGGTTTCGATCGTCAGCGAATCGATGCCGACCGCGGAGGTCGCGGCGTTGTTGGCAATCGCCAAGGCGGCCGCATCGAAGCCGGTGGTGGCCAGCGTGAAGCCGCTGGCCGAGACCGCCACGGCGCTGCCGCTGGCGTCTAGCCGCGAGGAG
This sequence comes from Methylibium sp., assembly GCA_043718725.1. Classification (GTDB taxonomy): domain Bacteria; phylum Pseudomonadota; class Gammaproteobacteria; order Burkholderiales; family Burkholderiaceae_C; genus LGRD01. The sequence continues at coordinate 260 of JAYSVE010000162.1, read as the reverse complement.
CGGAACTCGATCTCGTAGGCGCCGGCCGAAGCCGCCACCGCGGACGGCCGCAGGAACGCCGACACGCCGGTGTCGGCGGTGCGCCGGTTGATGGCCTCGACCACCTGGCCCATGCGCTCCTCGCTGGTCCGCGCCATGCCGATGTCGGCCATCGAATAGCTGGTGCCGCCGACGCTGATCGCCAACGCGCCGCCGGTGATGGCGCTCAGCGTGGTCACCTGGCCGCCGGTGCCGGTGGGCACCATGTCGGCGCCGTAGAT
>JAYSVE010000161.1:0-2192 GCA_043718725.1 Methylibium sp. | reverse complement strand
AGTGGAGGGGTGGCCGTGATTCTCTGCTGCTTCAGCAACCCTCACCCGAGGCGATTGGAAGCAGGGGCTACGCGGCGCCGCGCCGCAGCCGCATCCGGTTCGGCAACGGCATCGAGCGGTGCAGCACGTCCTCGCCCAGCCAGATCGCCGAGCGACGCGCGCGGGCCGCCGCAGTCGCCAGCGGGATCTGTTGGTAGTCGTCGTTGAAAACCTCGAAGCTGTAGTCGCCGCGGTAGCCCAGCCGGTCCAGGCGCTTGACCAGATCGGCGAGCTGCGCGCTGTGCACACCCTCGACGGGGAACACGCGGAAATGGCGTGCGGTGTTCATGCGCTCCTCGAACGACGGCACCTCGTTCCACATGAAGTCGGCCAGTTGCACCAGGAAGATCTTGTCCGGGTCGAGCAACTCCAGCTCGTCGAGCGGGGTCTTGCTGGCGAAGATGTGGAACGAGTCGATGCCGATCCCGAGGTTGGGCGCGGCGGCGCGGCACACCACGTCCCAGGCGGTCGTGAACTCGCTGATGGTGCGGCCCCACGACAAGCCCTCGTAAGCCACCTTGATGCCCAGCGGCAGCGCCAGCATGGCGAGCTTGCGCAGGTCGCGCGCGAGCAGCGCGGGGTCGGCACTGGCGTGGGTGCTGGTGGATGAGCAGGCCAGCAGCACCTTGGCGCCGACCGCATGGCACATCTCGAGCATGGCCTTGGCCATGTCGATCTTGTAGTCGTGCAGGTGGCCGGACAGGCCTTCGAAGTCGCGCAGCACCTGGAAGCCGGTGACGCGCAGGCCGCTGGCCTTGACGGCCTGCGCGGCGGCGGCCATGCCCTCGGCATGGCCGGCCAGGTCGCGCGCCGACAGCATCACCTGCGAGAAGCCGGCGGCGCGAATGGCTTGCAGCTTGGCGGGCAAGGTGCCAGCCAGCGAGATGGTGTCCATCCCGAAGTCGAGGATGTTGGCCTGAGGTGTCATGTCACGTGCTCCATCACGAAAGGTTCAAGCGGCGGCCGCGGATCCGGCTTTGCCGGTCCGCCCGCGGCGTCCGCTTGAAGGGGAGCGCCGCAGGCGCGGCGGGAGTGGTTCACTTCAGGCGCGCTCGTCGTGCACCAGCTCGAACATCACGCCGCCGAGCGTGCTTTGGGTCAGCGCCCCGCGCAGCTCGGAGTGCACGCCCTTGGACTCGACAAAGCCGACGCCACGCTGGCGCAATGCGGTGACGCTGGCCATCACGTCGGGCGTGCCGAAGCCGATGCGCTGCAGCGACTCCTCGCCCTCGACGTCGAGGATGCCGGGCTCGGGTTCGATGAGCTGCAGGTAGAACGTGGCGCAGGGGCTTTGCAGGATGCGGCCCTTGGGCAGGACACCGTAGCGCTGCTCGTCGGGCAGCGCCGAGAAACCGAACAGCTCGGCGTAGAACTCGGTCCAGTCCTCGGTGCGTTCGTTGCCGATGTACTGGACCACGCCGAACCAGTGCAGGCCGGTCAGCGCGCCCGGGTGCGGGTCGACGGTGGGGATGCGGGTGAAGTCGACGTCGTAAATCGAGAAGTCCTGCGCCCGGTCGACGAAGTAGATGCGGCTGGCACCCACGCCATGCACCGCCGGGATGTTCAGTTCCATCACTTCGACCTGGGTCGGCACGGCCCAGGCGCCACGCTCCAGCGCGTGCCGGTAGGCGGCCGCAGCGTCGCGCACGCGCAGCGCGATGGCCGCGAGCACCGGCGTCTCGGCCGGCTGCACCGTGCGCGGCAGGCCGCCGGCGTGGGCGTTGATGATGATGTTCATCTCACCCTGCCGGTACAGCAGCACCTCGCGCGAGCGATGCCGTGCTATCGGGCGAAAGCCAATGGTTTCCAGCACCGCGCCGAGCGCCTGCGGCTTGGAGGTCTAGAACTCGATGAACTCGATGCCGGCCAGGCCCAGCGGGTTGGCCAGGTCGGCAAGGGCTTCGCGGTTGGACGATGGCGTCATGGTGGGTCCTGGCGGGTTCGGTTCGGCATTTTGAAGCAGCTGTCAGGGGGCGGTGCGCGGGCCGACTCTTCCTCGTTGGTGTAGACGAACAGCGCGTCGACGTTGGACTGCTTGGCCTCGAGAACCGGGGCGGACAAGTCGACCTGGCCCGAGTCGGTGGAAATGCCGGCCACCACCTTGACGCCGACGGCCTCAGGCGTCTAGGTGACGGCGTCGCGCCCGCCCTTGC
>JAYSVE010000017.1:0-14007 GCA_043718725.1 Methylibium sp. | reverse complement strand
AAAGCGCAGCCATAGCCCGGGCTATGGCGAGCATTTGCAACGACGAGCGGGCGCCTTCTGGCGTGATGAGCGGGCATGAGCGAAAAACTCTCAGCCTCAGATCCTGATCGAGCGACCGATGAACAGAATCGGGCCGGTGGGCCGGCCGATCGGCGAGCCGGTCTCGGGCTCCAGGGTCAACTCGAACAGTTGGCGTTCGACCAGGCCGGGCAGGCTGGCCAGCGGGATCTCGGTCACCTGGCCCGGGCGCACCAGGCCCAGCGATGTCGGCCCGGCGGCACCGTCGATCTTGGTCCAGAACTGCAGGGCCTTGCCCGGGGGCAGCTCGGCGCCGGGCGCCACCGGCACCAGCCGCAGGCGCTGGCCGGCGGTCACCTCGACCACCCAGCCGGTCGATTTGTCCGGCGCCTGCAGCAGGGTCAGGTAGCGCTCCGGGGCGTTGCGGTCGGTGCCCGGCCCGCGCACCAGCAGCAAGGTGGTCAGCGCCAGGCAGGCGGCCAGCGCGAAGCCGCTGACGGTTTGCCACAGCCGCAGGCGCCGGGCCAGCGGCTCGTTGGCGGCCGGGGCGTCGCGGCCGAGTGGCGCGAGCGTGGCGGTGTTCGTCGGCCGCGCCGGGGCCGACTGCGCCAGGCGCGACTCGATGCGCGACCAGGCATCCACCGCGGGTTCGGCCGGCGCGACGCGCAGTGCCAGGCTCAGCAGCCGGTCCTGCCAGGCGTAGACCTCGCCCTGCAACCCGCGGTCGGCGGCCAATGCGGCCTCGAACTCGGCGCGCTCTGCGGGGCCGAGCGTGCCCATCACGTACTCGCCGGCGGCGACGCTGCGGTCCTGCGGGTCGACGAGGTTCACGACAGGCACTCCTTCAGGGCCGTCAGGCCGCGGCGGATCCACGACTTGACGGTGCCCACCGGCAGCTTCAGCGTCTTGGCGATCTGCTCGTGGGTATAGCCTTCGACGAAGGCGTAGACGATGCACTCGCGCTTGTTCGCCTCCAGCACCTGCAGGCAACGTTCCAGCGCCATGGCGTCGCTGGCGTCGATGCCCTGCTTCTGGCCCAGCGACGCGGCGTCGGCGAGGGCCTCGATGTCGTCGCCGGCCGGGGTTTCGCGCCCGCTGCGGCGCACTTCGTCGAGCGCCCGGTGGCGCACCACGGTGTAGACCCAGCCGCGCGCCGAGCCCAGCGCGCGCTGGTAGCTGCCGGCTTTTTGCCAGATTTGCAGGAAAGCGTCCTGCAGCACGTCCTGCGCCTGATCGCGGTTGCGCAGAATGCGCAGCGCCACGCCCAGCAGCCAGCGCGATTCACGCTCGTGCAGGGCACGCAGCGCGGCGCTGTCGCCTCGGGCGCAAGCCTCCAGCGTGGCCTCGTAGTCGAAGGGGAGCGAAGTGGATGACATCAAATCAGGGTCTCGTGTTGGGGCGGATTCTAGGCGGCGCCGGATCGCCGCAACCTTGCTGTAGGTGCCGTCCTACACACCACTACGGGCCGGCCCGCCCCGCGGATTCAAGCCGATGATAAAAACTTGCGCAAGGACAGCCGGGTGAGCTTGCACATCGCCCGGCCCAGCCCGAGCCCCCGCGCCGGCAAGGCCGGCCGCACTCGTGTAAGTTCGGCCCATGAACTCACCGTTGCCACCCGCCCTCAAGCCGTCCCTCTGGCACCTCGCCTGGCGCCAGATGGCGCGCGACTTTCGCGCCGGCGAGCTGCGCCTGCTGGTGGTGGCGGTGATGCTGGCGGTGGGCGCGCTCAGCGCGGTGGGTTTCTTCGCCGACCGCATCAACGCCGGCCTGGCGCGCGACGCCAAGCAAATGCTCGGCGGCGACGCCATCGTCGCCAGCGACCAGCCGACGCCCGCCGCATTCACCGCCAAGGCCAACGAGCTCGGCTTGTTGACCGCCAGCACCACGGGCTTCCCCAGCATGGCCCGGGCCCCCGACGACAAGGGTGGCGCGACCCGGCTGGTGGCGGTCAAGGCGGTGAGTCAGAACTACCCATTGCGGGGCCAGTTGACCTTGAACAGCGGCCCCGGCACCGCCGAAGTCAGGCTCACGGGCGCGCCCGAGGCGGGCAGCGTCTGGGCCGACCCGGCCTTGTTGGCGGCGCTGAACCTGCAGGTCGGCGACTCGCTGTTGCTGGGCGACGCCGCCCTGCGCGTGGCCCGGGTCATCGTCATCGAACCCGACCGCGGCGCGGGCTTCATGAGCTTTGCGCCGCGGCTGATGCTGAACCAGGCCGACCTGGCCGCCACTGGCCTGATCCAGCCCGCCAGTCGTGTCAGTTACCGGCTGGCGCTGGCCACTGTCGGCAGCAGCGACGCACCGGTGCGTGAATTCATCGAGTGGGCGCAGGCGCAGGTCAAGGCACAAACACTGCGCGGCCTGAGTGTCGAGTCGCTTGCCACCGGCCGGCCCGAGATGCGCCAGACGCTGGACCGGGCCGAAAAGTTTCTCAACCTCGTGGCCTTGCTGGCGGCACTGCTGGCCGCGGTGGCGGTCGGCATCGCCTCGCGCGACTTCGCCAGCCGCCACCTCGACGACTGCGCGATGCTGCGCGTGCTCGGCGCTTCGCAGCGCAGCATCGCCTTGCAATACTTGGTGGAGTTCGCGTCGGTCGGGCTGCTGGCCAGCCTGGCCGGGGTGCTGTTGGGGTTCGCGGTGCACTACCTCTTTGTTTGGTTGCTGACGGGGCTGGTGGCCGCGCAACTGCCCGCGGCCACCGCCTGGCCGGCGCTGTTCGGTGTCGGCGTGGGCTTCACGTTGCTGATGGGCTTTGGCCTGCCGCCGGTCTTGCAGTTGGCCCAGGTGCCGCCTCTGCGGGTGATCCGGCGCGACGTGGGGGCCCTCAAGCCGGCCTCGATCGCGGTGCTCGGCGCCGGCGCGCTGGGCTTCGTCGCGCTGCTGCTGGCGGTGGCGAGCGATCTCAAGCTCGGGCTGATCGCGGTCGGTGGGTTCGCCGCCGCGGTGGCGGTGTTCGCGTTGCTGTCGTGGCTGGCGGTGCTGTTGCTGCGCCGCGCCGTGCCCGAGTCCGGCGCGCCGCGCTGGCTGGTGCTGGCCACGCGCCAGATCGCCGCGCGCCCGGCGTTTGCGGTGCTGCAGGTGTCGGCGCTGAGCGTGGGGCTGCTGGCCCTGGTGCTGCTGGTGCTGCTGCGCACCGACCTGATCAGCAGTTGGCGCCAGGCCACGCCACCGGACGCGCCGAACCGATTCATCATCAACCTGCAGCCCGAGCAGGGCGCGGCGTTCCGCCAGCGCCTAGCTGACGCCGGCGTCAAACAGTTCGACTGGTTCCCGATGATCCGCGGCCGGCTGGTGGCGATCAACGGCATCCCGGTGACGCCCGACGACATGCTCGACCCTCGCGCCAAGCGCCTGGTCGACCGCGAGTTCAACCTGAGCCATGCGGCCGAGATGCCGCCACACAACACGCTGAGCGGCGGCGCGTGGAAGGCCAACGAGCCCGGCGCGTTGAGTGTCGAGGACGGGCTGGCCGAGACGCTGCGCCTGAAGCTCGGCGACACGCTGCGCTTCGACATGAGCGGCAGCCTGACCGAGGGCCGCATCACCAGTTTGCGCAAGGTCGACTGGAGCTCGATGCGGGTCAACTTCTTCGTGATGTTCCCGGCCGCGAAGATGACGGACCTGCCGCTGACCTACATCGCCGCGTTTCGCGCCCCGCCGCAGGCCGGTTTCGACAATGCGCTGAGCCGCGAGTTTCCGAACATCACCAACATCGACGTGTCGATCTCGATCGCACAGATCCAGCGCGTGCTCGACCAGGTGATCCGGGCGGTCGAGTTTCTGTTCGGCTTCACGCTCGCCGCCGGCCTGGTGGTGCTGTTCGCGGCCGTCTCGGCCACGCGCGAGGCGCGCGCCCGCGAGTTTGCGGTGATGCGCGCGTTGGGCGCCAGCGGCAAGTTGCTGGCCCAGGTGCAGCGCGCGGAGTTGCTGGGCGTGGGCGCGCTGGCCGGCGTGCTGGCGTCGGTCGCGGCCATCGCGGTGGGTTGGGCGCTGGCGCGTTATGTGTTCGAGTTCAGCTGGAACGCATCGCCCTGGGTGCCCCTGGTCGGCGGGGTGACGGGGGCGCTGCTGGCGCTGGCGGCCGGGTGGTGGGGCCTGCGCGAGGTGCTGCGCCGCCCGGTGGTGGAAACCTTGCGAAGCGCCGCGCAGGAGTGAGCCTCCTTGCCGCGGGGTTGCCAACCCAAGGCCGTGGGCGGCTCAGCGCGTCGCCCGGCGCCGCACACACTCGATGTAGCGCTCCCCATCCGGCGCCAAGCCGCTGCGCTGCGACTGCCAGAGCATCTCGCCCAGGCATTCCATCACCTCGTGTTGCGCCTCGTGCGCCGAGCCCAGCCTGGACGCGAGCAGCTCGAACGCCTGCTTGATGCCGACCGGTTGGTCGATGCTGACCTGTTCGGTGATCGACAAATGCATGGACAGGTGCAGGAACGGGTTGGTGCGGCCCGCGTCGACCTCGTAGACGGCGGCCAGCGCGGCGTCGGGGTCGGACAGATCGGCCTGGTATTCGGGGTGCTCGGCGATCCAGTCGGCGGCCACCGCTTCCATCGGCGTGAGCGGGGAGCCTTCGAACTGCTTGCGGTGGGCGTCGCAAAAGAAAAGCCGAACGTCGTTCTGGGTGGGGCTGAACATTCCACAATTGTCGCCTTTGTCGACGCCCTGTCGCTTCACACCCAAGGACCCGATGCACATCACCACCGAACAACTTTTCGACAACGCCCGCACCCACAACGGTTTCACGTCGCAGGGCGTTTCCGAGGCGACGCTGCGCCAGCTCTACGAGCTGATGAAATGGGGCCCGACCTCGGCCAACTGCAGCCCGGCGCGGATTCAGTTTGTCAGCACGCCGGCGGCCAAGCAGCGCTTGCTGGCTTGCGTGTCCGAGGGCAACCAAGAGAAGACCCGGCAAGCCCCGGTCACGGCCATCATCGGCATGGACATGACGTTCTACGAGAAGCTGCCCACGCTGTTCCCGCATGCCGACGCCAGGCCCTGGTTTGCCGGCAAGCCCGAGTTCATCGAGGTTACGGCGATGCGCAACTCCAGTTTGCAGGGCGGCTACTTCATCATCGCCGCGCGCGCGCTGGGGCTGGACTGCGGGCCGATGAGCGGCTTCGACAATGCCCAGGTTGACGCCGAATTCTGGGCCGGCACGCCGGTCAAGACCAACTTCATCTGCAACCTGGGCCATGGCGACGCGAGCAAACTGTTCGGCCGCAGCCCACGCTTGTCATTTGAAGAAGCCTGCAAGCTGGTTTGAATTTTCCGCTGATCAGCGACCCCTGGTTCTACGCCGCCGCCGTGCCGGCGGTGCTGTTGATGGGGTTGGCCAAGAGCGGCTTCGCGGCGGGCTTCGGGGCCCTGGCCACGCCGATCATGGCGCTGGGCATCCCGGTGCCGCAGGCGGCGGCCATCATGCTGCCGCTGCTATTTGTCATGGACGCGATGGGCTTGAAGCTGCTGTTCGGGCAGCGCGACCGGGCGCTGTTGCGGCTGCTGCTGCCGGCCGGGCTGCTGGGGGTCGGGCTGGGCACGCTGTTGTTCAGCGCGATGTCGTCCAAGACGGTGGCCATGGTGGTGGGCGCGTTGACCCTGCTGTTCCTGGCGCAGCGGCTGTTGTTTGCGCCCCGCGCCGATGCCTTGCCACCGCCGCGCTGGCTGGGCTTCTGTCTGGCGCTCGCGTCGGGTTTCACCAGTTTCGTGTCGCACGCCGGTAGCCCGCCCATCAGTGCCTACGTGCTGCCGCTGCGGCTGGCGCCGCTGACCTTCAGCGCAACGATGGCGACCTTCTTTGCCATCATCAACCTGTCGAAGTGGGGCCCGTATGCCTGGCTCGGGCTGATCGACTGGCGCAACATGGCCACCGCGCTGGTGCTGATGCCGCTCGCGCCGCTGGGCGTGTGGTTGGGCGTTCGGCTCACGCCGTACATCCGGGCCGAGCTGTTCTACCGGGTGGCCTACAGCGGCATGTTCCTGACCGGCGTGAAGCTGCTGTGGGACGGGTTGCGCTGAACCCTGTCGCAAGTTGACGCAGCTTCGGGTATTTACGGGCTGTTCGACCCGCCACGGCCTGCGCATCCTCTGACCACCGTGCCGGGGGTGCCGTGATGCGCTCACGCGGACGGCCACCCAAAACAACCGGAGACGCTCCCATGCACAACCCATTCACCCGACCGGCCGGCCGTGTCCTGCCCGCCGTCGCCACGCTGCTGACGCTGGCGGTTGCGGCCGGCGGCGCCGCCGCCCAGCAGCAAAAATGCTTCCCGTCCAAACATGGCAAGGACGACCAGATCGGCAACGCCAACTACATCACCGCCGAGAAGGTCCTGCAGGCCGTCAAGACCATCACCAAGGGCAAGAGCTACGCGCTGGGCATCGAGACCAACAAGGACACGCCGGCCTACCCGCCGCGCTCGTTCTCGCTGTCCATCGTCCAGCCGGGCCAGCAAGGCGGCGTCACGATCGGCCCGACCAAGACGACCTACAACGACGACATCATTGCCGGCTGGGTCGGCATCGGCTCGCAGCTCGACGGCCTGGGCCATCTGGGCATCGACAACACCTACTACAACTGCAACGAGGCCAAGGACTTCGCCGCTGCCGGTGGCCTCACCAAGCTGGGGATCGAAAAATTCCCGGCCTTCGCCACCCGCGGCATCCTGCTCGACATGGCCGGCCTGCTGGGGCAAGAGATCGTCAAGGAAGGCACGGCATTCAACAAGACCGAGATCGAAGCGGCGCTGAAGCGCCAGGGCGTCAAAGGCATCGAGAAGGGGGACGTGGTGTTGTTCCACACCGGCTGGACCAAGCTCATCGGCAAGGACAACAAGCGCTATGGCGCCGCCGAACCGGGGCTGGGCCAGGACGGCGCGCGCTACCTCGCGTCGCTGAACGTGGCGGCGGTGGGCGCGGACACCTGGGGCCTGGAGGTGATCCCGTTCGAGAAGGACGTCGGCGTGTTCGAGATCCACCAGGTGTTGCTGGCGCAAAACGGCATCTACATCCTGGAGAACATCGAGACGGCCGAGATGGTCAAAGACAAGGCCTGGGAGTTCCTGTTCACGCTCGGGCCGTCACGCGTCACCGGGGCGGTACAGGCCGTCATCAACCCGATCGCGATCAAGTAGGGTCGCGTTCAGCCACCGACACCAGCGCCAGTGCCGGCCTCGGCACCGGCGCGTCGTTGGCCCGTCAACCCCGCTGCCAGGTGATGCAGCGGTTGTTGGCCGGCATGGCGCGGTCTTCCAGCAGCGTGAGCCCCGCCGCATGGGCCAGCCCGTCGACGGCTTCGAAGTCGCGAATGCCGCGTTGCGGATGGCCCTGGCGCAACTGGGCGTCGAACCGGGCATTGCTGGCACTGCTGAACTGGCCGTTGATGTTGAACGGCCCGTAGACCGTGAGCAGCGCGCCGTCGCTCATCACGTCGGGCAGCGCCGCAAAGAGTCGCCGCACCTCGGGCCATCCCATGATGTGCAGCGTGTTGGCGCTGAACACCGCGTCGAAGCGGCCCACCGCAAACGCCTGGTTCACATCGATCCGCAACGGTGGCGGCGTGTTGGGCAGCGCGGCCTCGGCCAGCCACAGTTCGATGCCGGGCAGGTTGTCGGCCACGTCCGAGGTTTGCCACACCAGGTGCGCCAGTGCGGCGGCAAAGTGCACCGCATGCTGGCCGGTGCCGCTGCCGACCTCAAGCACCCGGCGGCGCCCGGCAAAGCGTTCGCGCAGCACGCCAAGAATGGGTTCGCGATTGCGTTCGCAGGCGGGTGAGAAGGGCTTGTCCATGGTGCGCATTCCGGTTCGGTTCAGTTCGGTGGCGCGAGCAGCTCGCGCACGGTTTGCATCGCCACCTGGCCGACGATGGCTTCGCCGCGGCGCACCGCCAGCGGTGCCTGGCGCGCGATCAGTTGAGCCATCGTCTGCTCCAGCGTCGCGGTTTCATTGACCGCCTCGGCCAATGCCGGCCATGGGACATCCGCCGGCCAGGGCGCGAGAGCGTCGGCGACGCGCCAGGCACGAGCCCGGTTCACGTCGCCGACGAAGGACGCGACGTAGGCGTCCGCCGGCCGCATCAGCACCTGCGAGGGTGTGCCGACCTGGACCACGCGCCCCTGGTTCAGGACCGCGACCCGGCTGCCGATGCGCAAGCCCTCGTCCAGGTCGTGGGTGATGAAGACGATGGTCTTGTGATAGTCGGCCTGCAGCGCCAGCAGGTCGCCCTGCAACCGCGAGCGGATCAACGGGTCCAGGGCCGAGAAGGGCTCGTCCATCAGGATGATGTCGGTGTCGGCGCACAGGGCGCGCGCCAGGCCGACCCGCTGCTGCATGCCGCCCGACAACTGCGACGGGTACAACGCATGCGACCCGGCCAGCCCGACACGCTCGATCCAGCGCATGGCGTCGGCCTGGCGCCGGGCCAGCGGCACGGCGCGCAACTCCAGGCCGAGGGCGACGTTGTCCAGCACGTTGCGGTGCGCCAGCAGGCCGAAGCGCTGGAACACCATCGCCAGGCGCCGACGCCGCAGTTCAATCAACTCGGCCACGTCGAGCGTGGTGATGTCCTGCCCCTGGATCAGCACCCGCCCGGCCGTCGGGTCGATGAGCCGGTTGATGTGGCGCACCAGCGTCGACTTGCCCGAACCCGACAGGCCCATGATGACGAAAATCTCACCGGCTTCGATCGCCAGGTCGACATCGCGCAAGGCCAGGCTGTGCCCGGTTTGCGCCAGCAGCGTGGCCTTGTCAATGCCGGCGCGCACCTGGGCTAGCGCCTTGGCCGGCCGGCGCCCAAAAATTGTCGTCAGGCCTTTGAGTTCGATCAGCGCCATGGGTCTGGGGCTCAGGCCTGCGCGTCGCGGTGCGCCTGCAAGCGCCGGCCGTAAGACTGCAGCATGCGGTCCAGCACGATGGCCAGGATCACGATCACCAACCCGCCCACCAGGCCGGTGCCGGGGTCGTTGCGCTGCAAGCCCACCAGCACCGTTTCGCCCACGCCGCGGGCGCCGATCATCGAGGCCACCACGACCATCGCCAGCGCCATCATCATGGTCTGGTTGACGCCTTGCATGATGGACGGCAGCGACAGCGGGATCTGCACGCGCATGAGCAATTGCCAGCGCGTCGCGCCGAACGCGCGCGCGGCTTCGATGGCGTCGACGCCGACCTCGCGAATCCCCAGGTCGGTCAGCCGGATCAGCGGCGGCGCGGCGTAGATCACCGTGGCCAGGATGGCCGGCACCTTGCCCAGGCCGAACAGCATCGCGGCGGGAATGAGGTAGACGAAGCTCGGGATGGTTTGCATCAGGTCCATCAGCGGCAGGACGATGCGCCGAACCCAGGTCGAGCGCGCGCTCAACACGCCCAGCGGCAGGCCCAGCCCCAGGCACAGCGCCACCGACACCAGCACCAGCGCCAGGGTCTGCATGGCCTGCTCCCACTGGCCCAGCGCGCCGATCAGCCACAGCCCGGCGGCGCTGGCCAAGGCCAGCAGCAGGCTGCGGCTGGCGCCCAAGGCGAGCGCGGCGGTGGCCAGCAGGACCAGCCAGACCGGCGCGCCGCGCAAGCCCTGTTCGATCGCCACCAGCAGCCCCAGCAGCAGGTTGGCGAAGGCCTCGAAGCGATCGCCGAAACGAACCACCAGCGTCTCGACCGCAAGATTGGTCGCGGCGCGGACCGGCGCGCCCCAGTCGGGGAAAACCGTCACCGCCTGGAGCGCATCGGAGGCCGCCATCGCGACACCCTCAAAGCTTGGCCTTGACCCGCGCGGCCACCGCCGGCGGCACCCACGCGGCCCAGACGTCTTCGCGGGTCTTCAGGAAGTTGCGCGCCGCGTCGTCGGCATTGCCCTTGCTGTCTTGCATGTAGGCCAGCGCCTCGGACACCAGTTGGCCCGTGGTGCGGTAGTTCTTCAGAAAGGCATGCAGCGCCGGCGCCTGGTCGAGGAAGGCCTTGCGCGCGCCGACGACGACCTGCACCACCGGGTAGGCGGTGGCGGTCTTCACGTCCTTCACGTCCTTGGCCTCGGTCAGGGCCTTCCAGGTGGCTTCGTCATAGGCCGGTTCTTCGAGCATCACCAGTTCCTTGCCCAGTTGGCCGAGCAGCCAGGTCGGGCCCCAGTAGTAGAAAAGCACCGGGCGCTTGCGCTTGACGGCCGAAACGATGGCCGCGTCCAGCGCCGCGCCGGTGCCGGGGCGGAAGTTGGTGTAGTCCGCCTCCAGGCCGTAGGCCGCCAGCTTCTTGCTGTTGAACAGCTCGCACTGCCAACCGGCGGGGCAGTTGAGGAAGCGGCCCTTGGTCTTTTCTTCAGCGTCGCTGAACAAGGCCTTGAATTTGGGCAGGTCGCGCACCGACTTCAAGCCCTTGGCCGGCGCGTCCGCGCCCTCCACCAGGTAGCGCGGCACGAACCAGCCCTGGGTGGCGTCGGCGAAATTCACGCCCACCTCCACCAGGCTGCCCGCCGCCACGCCCTGGGTCCAGCTCGGCGGTGTGTTGGACTTCCACACCTCCATGATGACCTGGATGTCGCCGCGCGCCATGCCGTTGATCAGCGGAATGGTCGAGCCGGGGATCGTGTCGACCGCGCAGCCGTAGCCGTCCCTGACGATGCGTTGCGCGACGGCGGTGTGAAAGGCGTTGGAGTCCCAGTCGAGTCCCGCGAACACCACCTTCTGCTCGATTTCGCAGCGCGGCGCCTGGGCCTGGGCCGGCGGCGGCGCCAGCAGCGTCAGAGCGGTCCAGGCGGTGAGGACGACGCCGGTGTGCAGAGCGGGCTTCATGGCGGTGGCCTCCGGTGGGTTTGCTTGGCGCCGCACCGTAGCACAGCGCGGCGCGGCGCGCTGTTGACGCTCGTCCTACACCCGGACAGAGCGTTGTCCTATGGCGTGCGCACCGCCCGACCCTAAGCTGGGCGCCATCTTCAGTGACGCCAAATTTCGGATGACCGCCAGCCCCATGTACTTTCGCGGAATCGGCAGCGCCGCGCCGGCCACGCGCTTCACCAAGGCCGAATGCCTGCGGGCGTTCGAAGCGTCAGACTGGTTCGCGCGGCTGGAGCCACGCTCGCACTGGCTGGCACGCGCGGTGCTGCAACGCGACAACGGCATCGACTCGCGCCGGCTGGCGCTGGCCACGCTGGACGAGGTCTTCACCATCGACCCGAACACCCTGGCACGGCGCTTCCTGCAACACGCGCCGGCCCTGGCGGCCGAGGCCGCGCAACGTGCTCTCGCCGCTGCCGGGCTGGCCGCGGCCGACATCGGCGCCGTGATCGTCAGCACCTGCACCGGCTACCTCTGTCCAGGCCTGTCGGGGCATGTGGTCGAGCGGCTCGGGCTGCGCGCCGATGTGCAGGCCTTCGACCTGGTTGGCCAGGGCTGCGCGGCGGCGTTGCCGAACATGCAGCTCGGGCGCGCGCTGTTGGCCTCGGGCGCCTGCCGCAACCTGCTGTCGGTCTGCGTCGAGGTCAGCAGCGCGGCGATGTACCTCGACGACGACCCGGGCGTGTTGATCAGCGCCTGCCTGTTCGGCGACGGCGCCGGCGCGGCGGTGTTGTCGGCCGATGTCGGGCCCGCAACGCGGCGCGTCGAGTGGATCGACAGCACCTCGCTGATCGACCCGGGCCAGCGCCAGGCGCTGATGTTCGAACAGCGCGACGGCATGCTGCGCAACATCCTGACGCGGGCGGTGCCGGCGCTGGCGGCCGAGCATGCGCAGCGCGTGCTCGCGACCGTGCTGGGCCGTGCCGGCCTGCACCCGGCCGACATGAGCGCCTGGATCATGCATGCCGGCGGGCGCGACGTGCTGCTGGCGCTGGAGCGGCGCCTCGAACTCGACCCCGAGGATCTGCGCCACAGCGCGGCGATGTTGCGCGAGTACGGCAACCTGTCGAGTGCGTTCGTCTACTTCGTCCTCGAGGCGGCGCTGGCCGACAACGCGCCCGGCGGCTGGTGGTGGCTCTCGTCGTTTGGCGCCGGCTTCAGTTGCCACGGTGCCTTGTTGAGGGTGCATTGATGCTGCCCCGCAGCGTTGGCGCCGAAACCCTGGACGGCCTGGCCGCGCACGACCCGGTGGCGCAGCGCTCGCGCCGCGACTTGCGGCGGCTGCACCGCTGGATGGGCACACGTTCCATCGTCGTCAAGGCTTTGCGCCATGGGCCCGCCCCGGCCCGACCGATGGCGCCGCTGCGCGTGCTCGAACTCGGCGCCGGCGATGGCAGCCTGATGCTGGGCGTTGCCCGGGCGCTGGCGCCGGCCTGGCCGAGCGTGGACCTGACGCTGCTGGATCGACAGGCGCTGGTGGAACCCGCAACGGTCGCGGCCTATGCCCGGGTCGGCTGGACCGTGACAACGGTGGTGGTCGATGTGGTCGACTGGGCTCGCGGCAGCGCCGCCGCGTTGCCCGGGCCGGCGGCTGGCGCACGCTGGAACCTGGTCGTCGCCAACCTGTTCCTGCACCACTTCGAAGCGGCGCCACTGGCGCTGCTGCTGGGCGCGGTGGCGGCACGCAGCGACCGCTTCCTGGCCTGCGAGCCGCGGCGTGGCTGGCTCGCGCTCGTCGGCAGCCACCTGGTCGGCGCGATCGGCGCGAATGCGGTGACGCGCGAAGATGCGGTGCTGAGCGTGCACGCGGGTTTTCGGGCACGCGAGCTCAGCGCCTTGTGGCCGGCAGAGGGCGAGGGGGCCTGGTCGCACCGTGAACATCCGGCGGGTCTGTTCAGCCATTGCTTTTTTGCACAGCGATTGGGGGTTGCGGCATGCGCACCGAATTTGATGCAGTGATCGCCGGCGCGGGGCCGGCCGGTTCGAGCGCCGCCATCCTTTTGGCGCGGGCGGGCTGGTCGGTCGCCCTGGTCGAAAAGCAGCGCTTTCCACGTCGCAAGGTCTGCGGCGAGTGCATTGCGGCGAGCAACTTTCCGCTGCTCGCGGCGCTGGGCATCGGCCCGGCGTTCGAGGCGGCCGCCGGGCCGCCACTGCGCCAGGTCGCGCTGGTGCGCGGCGAGACCCGGGTGGTGGCGGCGCTGCCTGCCGCGGCGCACGAACGGTTTCAGTGGGGCCGGGCACTGGCGCGCGAGACGCTTGACACGTTGCTGCTGGAGCAGGCGCGCGCGGTCGGCGTGCACGTGCTGCAACCGTGGTCGCTGCAGGCCGTCGGCGGCGCCGCAGGCGACTGGCGCTGCCGGATCCGGGCGGTCGATTCGGCGGCGGGACTGACCCTGCACAGCGCGGTGGCCATTGCCGCGCACGGCTCGTGGGAGACCCTGGCTTCGATGCGTCCGAATCGGCGCATGGCGCGCAGCCCGGCGGATCTGTTCGCCTTCAAGGCCAGCTTCAGGAATGCCTCGCTGGACCAAGGCCTGCTGCCCGTGTTGTCGTTCGACGGCGGCTACGGCGGCATGGTGGTGGGGCAAAACGGGCTGACCACCGTCGCCTGCTGCGTGCGCCGGGATCGCCTCGAAGAGGGCCGGCGCGACGCGCCGGGACGCTGCGCCGGCGAGGTGGTGGAAGACCTGCTGCGGCGCGAGTGCGGCGGTGTGCGTGAGGCCCTGCGCTCGGCCCATCGCGACGACGCATGGCTCGCCGCCGGGCCGATTGCGCCAGGCGTGCGCCTGCGTGCCGACGACACGATGTTCCGCATCGGCAATGCCGCGGGCGAGGCCCACCCGATCATCGGCGAGGGCATGAGCATGGCGCTCCAATCGGCCTGGCTGCTGTGCGCGCAACTGCTGGGACCGGAGCCGCGCGCCGCGGCGTCAGGGGTCGCATGGCAACGTGAAGTCGCCCGGGGCTATGCGGCGCAATGGCGGCGTCACTTCAGCCCGCGCCTGCGGCTGGCGGCGGCGTTCGCCCATGTTGCGATGCGCCCCGGCCTGGCCGCCCCGCTGATGGCGCTGGCCAGCACCTGGCCGGGTTTGCTGACCCTGGGGGCACGCTGGGGCGGCAAGGTGCGATGCGCCGCCGACCCGCTGGCCATCGGTTCGCTCGCCCGCGGGTCGGCGGCCGC
>JAYSVE010000160.1:0-2194 GCA_043718725.1 Methylibium sp. | reverse complement strand
CTGCTGCGTGTCTCGGTGCAGGGCTATAACACCCAGGCCGAGTTTATACGCTCTTGGAAGCGCTGAGGGTCGTTCACTAAGCGCTCAGTGGTGGCGGCCTTGCCAACCTGCTCCGCCCGAAGCAGCACCAGCGCGCAATAGCGCACGTCCGCCAAGCCCCGCGCCAGCTGCGGCCTCGTGGTTTGCCTATGCGTGGAGGAAGGCATCACTGGCCTGCCTCTCGCTGCGGAATGTGTCAATGGGTTCTGGACACCGCCTGAGCGAGATTAGTGTATCTCGGCAGTGTCGCACCTCGCCTTCTCAGCCGGTTCCGGCGGGTTGATCCACACCTCGGATGGCAGGGTCGGCGGTTGAGGCCGGCCCAGGACGAAGCGCTCAGGGTGGGCCGTGTAGGCCGCTGCCAACACCTGTTGGCGGGCTAGGAACAGGGCCGGCGCCTGGCCGGTGTGCACCGCCGCTGGCGTCATCAGCCCCAGGGCGGTGTGATGGTGCTCGTCGTTGTACCAGTGAAACAACCGTTGGCCCCACGCGCGGGCGTCCAACAAGCTTCCAAACCTTTCTGGGAAGGTGGGATGGTATTTGACCGTCTTGAATTGCGCCTCCGAGAAAGGGTTGTCGTCGGGGGTGCGTGGCCGGGCCAGGCTCTGGGCGATGCCCAAGTCGGCATACAACAGGGCCAGCGGCTTGGCCGTCATCGGGCCGCCGCGGTCGGAGTGGATCGTCAACTGGCCGGGCGCAATGCCCTGGCGTAGGCAGCTCTCGGCGATGAGCTGTTCGGCCAGGGCAGCGCTTTCGCGCTCCGCAATCAGCCAGCCGACCACGAACCGGCTAAACAGGTCTAGCACCACGTACAGGCAGAAGAACAGCCCCTTGAGCGGGCCGGGCAGCTTGGCGATGTCCCAGGTGTAGGCCTGGTTGGGGGCTCGGGCGACCACTTGCGGCTTGACGTGCACGGGATGGCGCCGTTGGTTCCGACGCTCGACGACCTCGGCATTTTCCCGCAAAACCCGGTACATCGTGCTCACCGAGCCCTGATAGGCGCCTTCGTCCAGGAGCGTGGCGTAGACTTCGCGCGGCGCCTGGTCGGCGAAGCGGTCGCTGTTGAGCGTCGCGCGCACAGTGGTCTTTTCGTCGGTCGTGAGCGCCCGCGGCGGTGGCGGCGCGGGCGCGCGTTCCTTGGCAACACCTGGCCGGCGGACCGCGTAGCGGCTGCTGCGCGGCACGCCCAGAGCCGCACACGCCGTCTTCACGCCCACCTGCGCCGCCAAATCTTCCATGACCGGCATCATTGCGCTTCGGGCACCTCGGGGATCGGCAGGTTCAGCAGCACGAGCAACTTTTTTTGGGCGTCGATGATTAGATCCGCCCGCGCCAGCTTGGCTTGCAGCTTGGCGTTCTCACGCTGCAGCCGCGCCAGGACCTCGGCTTGTGGGTCCACCTTCGGCCCGCGCTTTTTACCCGCCAGCGCCGCGAGCGCACCCGTCTCGCGCTGCTTACGCCAACTGGTCAGGTGCGAGGCGTACAACCCCTCGCGCCGCAGCAGGGCGCCCAACTCGCCCGGCGCGCAGCGTTCGGCTTCGTGGAGGATGCGCAGCTTATATTGCGCCGAGAAGCGGCGGCGGGTCGGCCGCGCCACGACTTCCTCGCTGCCCGCCCCCGCGGGGGCGGGCAGCGAGGAAGTCCCATTATTCGACAGGGTTGTGGTCATGCTGGTCTCCTTCCGCCCTACATTGAATTATAGGTGGTCGGTGTCCAGTCCATCATAGACACAAAGGGGTGCAGGGTGAGTTGCTCGGGGGCAATGCCAGCCGGCCCCTGACGAGCCTGGCTGCACCGGCGCTCTCATCTCCGCCACAAAAAAAACCTGCCAGGTTTTCAAAACCTGGCAGGTTTCGCTTACCGACCCACGCCATTCCACGCCTTACCTTATGCCACCAAAACGCTTACGCGTTTTGCAGCGCCTGCACCACGAGTCTTACGCGCTCCATCGCCTCGTCGCTCTCGGCGTCATCACTCGATTTGGGATTGTAGCTGTCCCTCGTCAACTTCTCTAGCGCCGCCTTCAGATCCTGGTGCGCCTTATCGCTGCTCTTGCTGAGAGCCTCGACGGACTTCGTTCGTGCTGCCATCATTTTTCGGTAGCCGGCTAGAGATGGCTTGTCCAACGCGGCTTGCGCCGCCGCGCGCAGGCTGC
>JAYSVE010000159.1:0-12399 GCA_043718725.1 Methylibium sp. | reverse complement strand
CAGTGCCACACTCCGCCTTCTCCGCCTTCAGAAAGTGACCCCATGAATGCTGATGCGGCCAGCGCGCCGATGACGCACCGCCGCTTCGGCATCGAGCCGGCCGGTCGACCGGCGCCGCCCTGGACGACGCGCGAATGGTTCAACACCGACGGCGCCTTGCAACTGGCCGATCTGCGCGGCAAGGTGGTGGTGCTGCACGCGTTCCAGATGCTTTGTCCGGGCTGCGTGCAACATGGTCTGCCGCAGGCGCAGCGCATCCGCGCCACCTTCGCAGCGCGGGATGTCGCCGTCATCGGCCTGCACACGGTGTTCGAGCATCACGCCGCGATGACACCGGTTTCGCTGCGGGCGTTTTTGCACGAATACCGGATTGACTTTCCGGTCGGTGTCGATGGGCCCAGCGCCGATCCACACGACCCGATCCCGGTCACGATGCGCGTCTATGGATTTCAAGGCACGCCCAGCCTGGTGCTGATCGACCGCCACGGCGATCTGCGCCGCCACTCGTTCGGTGCCGAAGAGGACCTGGCGGTCGGCGCTGCGATCGCAACGCTGGTGGCCGAGGGCGATGGAACCCATGCACAGGTTTGCGCGCCGTAACATGGCGCCGCGCAACAACGCCACAAGGACACTCGGCTGCATGAGCGACTCGATCCCCTCCCCCCGCTGGCAGCCGGCGCCGGGCGCCATCATTCGGCGCGCCGCCACCGTGGTGGTGCTGCGCGAAAGCGATGACTGCATGCAGGTCTTGCTGATGCGCCGCAACGCGCGCGCCGGTGACATCCACAGCGGCGCCTGGGTGTTCCCCGGCGGGCTGGTCGATGCGGCCGACCGCGACGCCCACGCGTTCTGCGCCGGCCTCGACGATGCGCAGGCCAGCGCCCGGTTGGGGCTTGCCGACGGCGGGCTCGACTTCTTTGTCGCCGCGATGCGCGAATGCATTGAAGAGGCCGGCCTGCTGTTTGCCACGACCTCGGCGAATGCCGCGCTGACCCAGGCCTTGCTGGCCGACATTGGCGCGCTGCGGCCGGCACTCCATCGCGGCGAGGTGTCGCTGGCCCGCCTGTGCGAACGTTTCGACCTGTGCCTGTCGGCCGACCGGCTCGTCCCGCTCAGCCACTGGCTCACACCGCCGGGCGTTCCCAAACGCTACGACACGCGCTTCTTTGTCGCCGAGGCGCCGGCTTGGCAGGTGGCCTCGCATGACGACAGCGAAACCGTGGCGCGGCTGTGGATCACGCCGGCCGACGCGGTGGCCCAGGCGCAAGAGCTCAAGCTGGTGCTGCCCACGTTGAGGACGCTGCAGCACTTGCAGCAGCTCGGCAGCGTTGCCGCGGTGCTGGCGCATGCGCGCGCGTTGCTCCATGTGCCGTGCTGGATGCCGCACCTGGGCACCGGCAGCCGGGGCATGCGCCCGGTGGCGCCGGACGAGCCCGCGTGGGCCGAGCTGGGCCGGCTCGACCCCGAGGGCTACGGGCGCGCGAGCTATGAGCTGGTGCCAGGCGTGGCGGTGCGCCTGTCGCCACGGCTGATTCGCGTGACCGCACCCAACGGCAGCGTGATGACCGGCCCCGGCACCAACACCTACTTGCTTGGCGGCGGCAGCGACAACGAGTGGGCCGTGATCGACCCCGGCCCGGCCATCGACACCCATGTCCAGGCCATCCTGGACGCCGCGCCGGGCGCGATCCGCTGGATCTTCGTGACCCACACCCACCAGGACCATTCGCCCGCCGCCGTGGCCCTGAAGGCGCGCACCGGCGCCACGCTGTTGGGCATGGCGCCGCTGCATGCCGAATGGCAAGACCCCGACTTCGCGCCCGACGTGGGCTTGCGAGGCGGCGAAACGTTCGAACTCCCCGGCGACACGAGCCTGCACGTGATCCACACCCCGGGCCACGCCGCCAACCACCTCTGCTACCGGTTGGCGCAGGAGCGCATGCTGTTCACCGGCGACCATGTGATGCAGGGCTCCACCGTGGTCATCAACCCGCCGGACGGCGACATGGGTGCCTACCTGGTTTCGCTGGCGCAACTGCAATCGCTGCCGCTGGACTGGCTCGCCCCCGGCCACGGCTTTCTGATGGCCGAGCCCGCGCTGGCGATGCAACGCATCATCGAGCACCGGCACCGGCGCGAGGCCAAGGTGCTGGCCGCGCTGGTGTGCCAAGACGCTGCCGAGGTCGACGCCTTGCTGTCCAGCGTCTACGCCGACGTGCCGGCGCCACTGCACGCCATGGCCCGGCGTTCGCTGCTGGCGCACTTGCGCAAATTGGGGGATGAGCGGCGCGTCGTCGAACAGCCGCCCGGCCACTGGGCGCTGGCGCCGCCCGGCTGAACAGCACTTGCGTTGGGCGCGCAACAAGTTCAAAGTGAGCCGTCGTCGAGGAGCAAGCGCATGTTGACCTGCAAGGTTCAATCGTGGTGCCGGGCCGGGCTGGTGGTTCTGGCAAGCCTGGCCAGCTTGGCATTGGGCGCCTGTGCCACCCACCCCAGCGTGGTTCAGGTACCGGCCGGCTTGTTTGCGGACCATCTGTTCGCGGCACCCGCCGAGCCGGTTCGGGCCGACAACATCTTCGCGCTCAGCGACGCGATGCGCCACCATGTCGACGTCGAGATCGCCGGGGCGCTGCGCGCCAAGGGCCCGCAGCGCGGCCTGCTGGAGGCGCTCTACAGCAAGCAGCAGTTGCGCCTCGAATACGACGCCGTCAAGACCCGCAATGCCAGCGAGGCGTTCGAGGCGCGCGCCGGCAATTGCCTGTCGCTGGTCATCATGACGGCGGCGTTTGCCAAGCACCTGGCGCTGCCGGTTCGCTATCAGAGCGTCTACGTCGACTCCACCTGGACGCGCAGCGGCAACCTCTATTTCTCCAGCGGCCACGTCAATTTGGCGCTGGAGCACCGGGCGGTGGACGCCCGCTTCGGCGTCGACACCGACCGCGCCTGGACCGTGGACTTCGTGCCGCCCGAAGACGTGCGCGGGCAACGCACCCGCGTGATCACCGAGGCCACCATCGTCGCGATGTACATGAACAACCGCGCCGCCGAGTCGCTGGCGCAGGGTCGGCTGGACGATGCCTACGCCTGGGCCAGCGAAGCCATCCGCCAGTCACCGGCCTTCCTGAGCGCCTACAACACGCTGGGGGTGGTCTACCTGCGCCATGGCAACCCGGCGCAGGCCGAGTTGTTGCTGCGCCAGGTGCTGGCGCGTGAGCCGGAGAACACCGTCGCCATGTCCAACCTGGCGCGCGTGCTGGTCGAGCGGGGGCAGACGACGGAGGCGACCGCGCTCTCGAATCGGCTCGCGAAGATCGAGCCGCATCCGCCGTTTCACTTCTTCGACCTCGGCATGGCCGCGATGCAAAGTGGCGACTTTGCCTCGGCGCGCGACCTGTTCGCGCGCGAGATCAAACGCGCGGCCTACCACCACGAGTTCCATTTCTGGCTGGCCGTTGCCAACCTGGGGCTGGGCGACGCCGCGCAGGCCCGCAAGCACCTGATCATCGCCCGGCAGAACAGCACCACTGCCAACGACCGGGCCCTTTATTCGGCCAAGTTGGAGCGCATCAACGCGCTGCGGATGCGCTGAGCAGTGCGGATGCGCTGAGAAGTGCCTCGTCACTTGCGCTTGCGCGCCAGCCTGCGAGCCGGCGGTGGGCCGACGGCAACCCCCACGCTGGCCAGCAACAGCCGGCCCATTGCGCGGGCCCGCAGCGCCGCCTCCTGGTCGCCTTCGGCGGCGGCGACGATCGCGCCTTTCATCAGGATGTGCCACTGGCGTGCCAGGCCCTCGGGGTCTTGGGTGCCGGCCGCCACCAGCAACTGGCACAGGTAGGCGCGAATCGTCGCCAGGTGGGCCACCGTGGCGATGCGCACCGGGTCCTGGCGGTCGTCGGTTTCGAGCAGCACGTTGATGAATGAGCAGCCTTCGAAATCGGCGCGCCGAAACCATTTGTCGAAGACCTCGAAGATGAACAGCAGCCGCTCGGCCGGGGTTCCGCCACGGCGCTCGA
The DNA here is from genome assembly GCA_043718725.1 of Methylibium sp. Classification (GTDB taxonomy): domain Bacteria; phylum Pseudomonadota; class Gammaproteobacteria; order Burkholderiales; family Burkholderiaceae_C; genus LGRD01. The sequence goes on along the minus strand of JAYSVE010000159.1, from coordinate 8,386 downwards.
CTTCGGCCTGCAGCCAGGCGCGGGTCCAGAGCTCCTCGCGGCGGCGCAGGAAGGCCAGCGCAAGCTGGCTCTTGGACGGGTGATGGCGGTACAGGGTCATCTTTGCGACCCCCGATCGCGCGACCACTTCGTCGACGCCGACACCGCGCACGCCACGCCGGGAAAACAGCTCATAGCTGGCTTCGTCGATGCGCTCGCGCGCCGTTGCCGGGCGCGCCGCCGCCGGCCTTGCCGATGCTTTCGAAACGCTCGCTGCCATGGCGATCCCTGGTATTGGACGAGACCGGTTTGTCTTGTGCGGCCAAGGCTTTCCACTGGGGAAGGATGCCTCGGGTCTGGCTGGCCTGACCTTAGTCGAGACAGACCTGTCTTTCAACCTCCAGTTTGCAGGGTAAGCGCTAGTCCGCCGCGCCGGCCAGCGTGGGTTAATCTGGTGGGCGTGCGCGTCAACATCCGACCCCGCACGCGGCACGCGAGGCCAGCCTCGCATTCACGGCAACATTGAATGGAGATCCAGCCATGGCTTACAACCCCCGGACCCTCACCGGCATTCCGACCGAGAACGTCGGCTCGCTGCCGCGCCCGATCAAGCTGCAAGATGCCTATGCCGACTACGACGCCGGCCGCATCAAGCTCGAACAACTCGAGGCCGAACAGGAAATCGCGGTCAAGGACTCGATCACCCGCATGGAGGCCACCGGCGCGCCGATCATCTCCGACGGCGAGCAGCGCTGGTCCAGCTTTGCCACCTACCCGCTCACCGACACGCTGGCCGGCACCGGCCTGGCCAAGAACCTGGGCGGCGGCGGCCAGTACTTCGCCATCTTCGCCGACGGCCACAAGCGCCAACTGCCGGCGCTCACCGGCGGCCCGTTCAAGTACAAGGCCTATGCCTCCGACTCGCTGAAGAAGTCGATCAAGCTGGCCACCAAACCGATGAAGCAGGCGGTGATCGCGCCGTCGATGATCGTGCTGCTGTACCCGCTCGACAAGGAGATCCCCGGCTACACGCTAAAAGCATTCGAGGACGACATCTGCAACGAATGCGAGAAGGACATCCGCCAGGCCTTCGCGGCCGGCGCGGTGCGCGTGTCGATCGACTTCACCGAAGGGCGCCTGGCCTGCCGCAACGACTCGCGCAACCCCTGGACGGGCAAGGGCCTGCTGCCGCACTTCATCGAATTGAACAACCGCGTGCTCGACCGCTTCAGCGCCGCGGAGCGCGTCAACATCGGCATCCACACCTGCCCCGGCGGCGACTGCGATTCGGTGCACAGCGCCGACGTGCCGTACAACGACCTGCTGCCCAGCATGTTCAAGATCAATGCCGGCTACTTCCTGATCCAGCTGGCCAGCGAGCGCAACAAGGAGCAGGTCTACAAGGACATCGCGGCGAGCATCCGCACGGACGCCAACGGCGTCAAGCAGATCGCCTACATCGGCGTCATCAACCCGCTTAACCCGCGCATCGAGTCGGCGCAAGAGGTCTGCGACCAGTTGCTGGCCGCCGCCAAGCACATCCCCAAAGACCAGCTCGGCTCCACCGACGACTGCGGCTTCTCGCCGTTCTCCATCGACGTGAAGCCCAGCCACGGCTCGCCCGACGCCGCCCGCGACATCGCCTTCCAAAAGATCGCCAACCGTGTCAAGGGCACGCGGATGGCGGCGGACAAGCTCGACATCCAGTGACCCTCGCCCTCCGCCGTGCGCCCCGGCGCGCGGCGGATGCTGCGAACGCGCCCCATGACCCAGGCACGCTGCACCTGGTGCGGATATGTCTACGATCCCGAGCACGGCGACCCAGCCCGAGGCGTCGCGCCGGGCACCGGGTTTGACAGCCTTCCACCAGACTGGTGCTGCCCGGACTGCCGCGCACCGCAGCAGGACTTCGAGGTGACCGACACCTGAGCGACACCTGAGCGCCGGACCGCTTCGCGCTGGGCGCCGCCGCCCTGCCCTTTTCAAGGAGCTTCGCCCATGACGACCACCGACGCCTCCACCGCCGTTGCGGCTCAGGCCGAAGCGTCTACTGCACAAGGGTTGGCGCGCGAGGCTCCCGCAGCCTCCCCGGTTGGCGGCCCACCGCCGTTTCGCTTCTACGACAACCGGCAGAAGTACCTGGCCTTCGTCAACACCTGCAACGAGAAGGCGGCCGTCGCGGCGCGCGCGGCGCAAGAACTCAAGCAGTTGCACCCGACGCCGCCGTGCCTGCGAATCTTCGACGCCGGCATGGGCGACGCGACCGTGCTGTCGCGCCTGATGCGCAGCACGCACCGGCTCTTTCCGACCGTGCCGCTGCTGGTTGTGGCCAAGGAGATCAGCCTGGAGGACGTGCGTCTGGGCCTGGACAAGATGCCGGACCGGTTTTTCGAGCACCCGCACACGGTGCTTGTCATCACCAACCTCAACTACTCGGAGGCGCCGCGGCTGATGCCGCAGGACGTGACCGCCGCCGCCGCGCTGAACTGGCAGACGGTGCGCCTGACCGGCCATTCGGCGCATGAATACGAGGAGCAGATCGAGTCGCTGGGGGCCATGCTGTCGCACGGCTGGCAGACTCAGCCGAGTGCGAAGACCGGCAACCCGGTGTATGCGCGGCCGACGGTGCTGGTGGTCTATCGCGAGGACCACAAGTTCCTGCTCGACGGCGTCATCCCCAAGCCCGGCCAGACCCTGGGCAACTACGACCTGATCCTGGCCTCGCAGCCCTGGCGCGCGCGCACCTCGGCCAGGTTCAAGGCGCAAAAGATCCTGGCGCCGCTGACGCGCAGCCTGGCGCCGGGTGGCCGCCTGGTCACGATCCAGTCCTATGGCGGCGATCCGCCGCTGGAAATCATCCGCTCCTTGTGGCCGGGCGAAAACCCGTTTCTCGTCAACCGCCACGAGCTGCTGAAGGCCCTGAAGGCCGAGCTCGGCCACGAGGCGCGCGACTTCCACCTGGCGGCACCGCCCGACGACAAGGCGCTGTTCCGCTACCAGATGCACACGCTGCCCTCGGAGATCGGCGAGCGGGTCGGCACCTCGACCCTGTTCGCGGCCTGGAACGCGGCCATCTACGTCAACCAGATCGCCGACGAGATGCTCGATGCGGTGGTGACGACCGGCGCCTACCTCGACGCGACGCAGGCGGTGCTGAAGAAGTACGGCGGCCTGTGGTTCAACGACGAATCGTTCGTGGTGTCTCGCAAGCGTGGCTGATGGGCGCGCGCGGTCGCGCTCAAGTGTTCAAGGGCGGACGCAGATGGTCGCGCAGCCAATGGGCGGTGCGCACCGCGCCGCCGAAGCTGTAGAGATGGATGCCGACGACGTTGCTGTCGCCGCGGCCGTCGCAGTAGTGCGCCAGCGCCTGGAGCTGCTCCTGCGGGTCGGTGTGGGTGGCCAGGCCGACCATGCCGGCGCCGAGGTTGCGCATGGCACGCAGCGAGTCGCTGACGCCGCAATGGGCCGCGTAGCGCATCAGCGCCGGCAGGTCGGTCGGCCCGGCCATGCCGATGTAGACCGGCATCCCGGGCGCACGCCGGGCGAGCTCGGCGCAGTAGGCGAGGATGCGCGTCGGCGCGAACGAAAACTGGGTGACCACATACACGCCCAGGCCCTGCTCCCGCGCCAGTTCGAGCTTGCGCGCGAACGCCGCCTCCAGCACCGCTGCCGAGATCCGTCCATGGCCCTCCGGATAGCCGGAGATGCCGATCTCGCGAATGCCGGCGGGCCCAAGCAAACCGTCTTCGAGCACCCGCACGGCGTCGTCGAACGGCCCCTTGGCGCGCGGTTCGTCGCCGGCGATCAGCATGACCCGGTGCACGCCGTGCAAATCGACGGCCGCCTTGACGAAGTCCAGCAGTTCGGCGCGGCTCGCGAAGCGCCGCGCCGCGATGTGCGGCACCGGGTCGAGGCCGGCGCGGCGCACCGCGCTGATCGCATCGAGCGTCTCGGCCAACGGGCGTGCGGCGGGTGCGGGCACGTAGACGCAGGTGTTGACCGGCAGCGCCTCGGCAACCTGGGCGATGGTGTCGCGTTCACGTGGCGCGATCTCGATCGACGCGTTGGCCAGCAGGTCGGCCAGCGACTCGCTGGCGTGCGGGTCGGCCAAAGCGCGGCCGGCGGCGCCGATGCTGCTCGTCATGCGGGTGCCCTGGGCTCGGACGCGGGTCTGGCTGCACGTTGCATCGTTGGCTCCGGTCGCCGACGATCCTGTGTCGGCACGGCCATTGTCCGCCCGCGGGCGTTGTCACGGCAACCCGAAATGGCGCCGCGCGAGCCTGCGCCGAATTGCCTCGCAGGCTTGATCCCCGTGGCGCCGGCAGCGGCGCGGCCAAGCCACTTCGCGCGCCCGCCATGAGCCGTCGGGCCGTCATGGGCCACGAAGGGGCCCACTTCGTGAACCCCACGGCGAATATCGCAGTGCGCAGCACGGAGGTTGCCTGATGACCGCGCCGCCAAACAGCGCACTCAAGACCGAGATCATGGCGCTGCTGCACGGCTTCAGCGTCGAGAAAACCCCCGCCGAACTGGCCCTTCGCGACGCCTGGCCGGCCGAGCTGGCGCAAGGAAGCCGGGTCTATGTCACCTGGATCGCCGACAACGACTTCGACAAAACCTTGCGCGCCGCCGTGCGCCTGCGCGAGTTCGGCATGGAGCCGGTGCCGCACCTGGCGGCGCGCGCCGTTGTCGATGCGAACGCGCTCGACGCCATGCTCGCCAGCCTGCGACGTGAAGCCGGGGTCGACCAGGCGTTGCTGATTGCCGGCGCGATGCGCACCCCCGCCGGCGCCTTCGACAGCACGCTGCCGGCGCTGGCCAGCGGCCTGTTCGAGCGCCACGGGTTTCGCGCGCTGGCCATTGCCGGCCACCCGGAAGGCAGCCCCGACATCGCCGCCGATGCGCTCCAGGCGGCGCTGGCCGCGAAGAACCGGCATGCCGCGGCCTCGGGGTTGTCGATGCGGGTGGTGACGCAGTTCTGCTTTGACGGCGCGCCCGTCGTCGCCTGGGAACGCCGCACCCGCGCGGCCGGCAATCGTTTGCCCATCCACGTCGGGCTGGCGGGGTTGGCAACGCTGCCGACGCTCATCCGGTTCGCGCGGGTTTGCGGTGTCGGCGCCTCGCTGGGCGTGTTGACGCGCCAGGCCGGGCGCCTGTTCAGGCTGATGTCGGCGGTGGCGCCCGGCGCAATCGTCGTGGCGTTGGCGCGCGCCCGCCTGGCCGACCCGGCCTGCCTGATCGAAGCCTGCCACTTCTTCCCGTTCGGCGCCTTCGGCGCGACCGTCGCCTGGGCCGCGGCGGTGGCGCGCGGGGACTTCCATCTGAACGACGACGCCAGCGACATCGTCGTCGGGTGAGCCTTGGGGGCAGCCTCAGAATTCCATCGGCAAACCGACGTAGTTCTCGGCCATTGCGGTGGACGCGGCCGTCGAGTGCACCAGGTAGTCGAGCTCGGCCGCCTGCATGCGCTGGCCGAAGCCGCTGGCGTCGGGAAACTTGTGCATCAACGACGTGAGCCACCATGAAAATCGCTCGGCGCGCCAGATGCGGCGCAGACAGCGCTGCGAATAGGCGTCGAGGCCGGCGTCGCTCTTTTCTGCATAGTGTTCGACCAGCGCACGCCCGAGACAGCCGACGTCGGCGGCGGCCAGGTTCAGGCCCTTGGCGCCTGTGGGCGGCACGATGTGCGCGGCGTCGCCGGCCAGGAACAGCCGCCCAAAGCGCATCGGCTCGGCCACAAAGCTGCGCAGCGGGGCGATGCTCTTCTCGATCGCCGGCCCGGTGACCAGCGTCTCGGCCGCGGCCGGGTCCAGGCGGCGGCGCAACTCGTCCCAGAACGCGGCGTCGCTCCACTGCTCGACCTTGTCGTCCGGCGAACACTGGACGTAGTAGCGGCTGCGCCGCGGCGAACGCATGCTGCACAGCGCAAAGCCGCGCTCGTGGTTGGAGTAGATCAGTTCGTGCGACACCGGCGGCGTGTCCGACAGCACGCCCAGCCAGGCAAACGGATAGACGCGCTCAAAGGTCTGCAGGGCAGCGGCCGGCGCGCTGCCGCGGCTGACGCCGTGGTAGCCGTCGCAGCCGGCGATGAACTCGCAGTCCAGCGTCTGCGCCACACCGTCCTTGCGGTAGCGCACCCGCGGGTGCGTGCCGTCGAAGTCGTGCAGGCTCACCTGCTCGGCTTCATACACGGTCGTCAGGCCGGCGGCTGCGCGCGCCTGCATCAGGTCGCGCGTGACCTCGGTCTGGCCGTACACCGTCACCTGTTTGCCGCCACTGAGTGTCTTGAGGTCGATGCGGTGGCGCGCACCGCCGAAGCACAGCTCCAGGCCGTCGTGCACCAACCCCTCGCGATGCACGCGCTGGCCCACGCCGGCCTGCGTCAGCAGGTCCACCGTGCCCTGCTCCAGCACGCCGGCGCGAATTCGTCCCAGCACGTAGTCGGCGCTGCGTTGCTCGAGGATGACGTTGGCGATGCCGGCCTTGTGCAGCAAGGCACCGAGCAGCAGGCCGGCCGGGCCGGCACCGATGATGGCCACCTGAACTTTCATGTGTGTCTCCTGTTCACAGCAATTCCCCAGGATGTCCCCAGCCTGCGCACAGCGACCGGGCCACTTGCCCACAACATCTGCACAACCTCTGCACAACAGCCCCACAAGCTTCGCACACCTTGTTCACACAGTGATGCACAGGTTGTGCCTGCGTTTTCAGCCGCGTCGACAGCCCATGTTCGACCCGCCGACCCAGGCTCAACCGGGCCGAGACGACGTTGACGTTGATGGCCGCCGGCACCTCGCCGCGCGCGGGGTCATCGTCGAAGGCCTCGCTCACCTGCGCGTAAGGCGCTGTCGGTCGCCACGCCGCGGGCGCAAGTCGCCAATGGAAGGCGGTTGAAATCGCGTGGCGGGCGCATCTGATCAATGTTGTCACCGATCGGCATATACCGGCCACTCCGGAGTCGGCATAAACCGGCCAGCTCGAGGCCGGCGCGATCGGCGGCGTAGTCGGCATAAACCGGCCAGCGCAGAGTCGGCATAAACCGGCCACGCTGGAGTCGGCGTAATCCGGCCAGTGCCGGGTGTTGAAGGCGTCTCGAAGCTTGTTGTAGCCAAGGGCTACCGTCCGGGCTTTTTGCTCAGGAGGGCAGCCCCATGGGACGCAGGAGATTCGAGATGTTTCAGTACCGACAAGTGCTCGTGCGATTGCGCGCGGGCGATTCCGTGCGCGAGGTGGCGCGCTCTGGCCTGATGGGGCGCGACAAGCTCGGCGAGTTGCGCGCCGTGGCCGAGCAGCACGGCTGGCTCGACGCCGCGGCGGACGTGCCCGACGACGAGACAATCGTCGCCGCGCTGGGCCAATCCAAGCGCGCCAGCTCCACCGTCTCCAGCGTCGAGCCCCACCGAGAGGTGGTCAAGCGCTGGTTTGACGCCGGTGTGCAGGGCCGCGCCCTCCACGCCGCGCTCAAGCGTGAGCACGCGTACAGCGGCAGTTATTCGGCCGTGGTGCGCATGCTCCAGCAGCTGCGCGGCGAGCAACCGCCCGACCTCACCGTGCGCCTGAGCTTCGCCCCCGCCGAGGCCGCGCAGGTGGACTTCGGCGCCGGGCCCATGCTGACCCACCCCGACGGGCGCACTCGCCGCACCTGGGCCTTCGTGATGACGCTGGCGCACTGCCGCCACCAGTACGTCGAGTTCGTCTGGGAGCAGAGCAGCGCCACCTGGCTGGGCTGCCATCGCCGCGCCTTCGAGTGGTTCGACGGCGTGCCCGAGCGCGTGATCATCGACAACGCCAAGTGCGCCATCATCAAGGCCTGCCGCTTTGATCCGCTGGTGCAGCGCGCCTACGCCGAGTGTGCCGAAGGCTACGGCTTCAGAATAGACGCCTGCCCGCCGCGCGATCCCCAGAAGAAGGGGATCGTCGAAGCCGGCGTCAAGTACGTCAAGGGCAACTTCGTGCCCACGCGCAGCTTTCGCGACCTGGCCGATCTGAATGCGCAGGCGCGTACCTGGGTGGTGGCCGAGGCCGGAGTCCGCGTGCACGGCACCACACGCGAGCAGCCGCTGGTGCTGTTCGAGTCCGAGCGGCCCCTGCTGCGCCGGTTGCCGGCGGTGGCACCCGACCTGGGCACCTGGCACCGCGTGGTGCTGCACCGCGACTGCCATGTGCAGCACGACAAGGCCTTGTACTCGGCGCCGTTCACGCTGGTGGGCAAGACACTGTGGTTGCGCGCCACCGACACAGTCGTGGCGCTGCACGACCACCGGGCGCTACCTGCGCGAGAAGGCGCCGGTGCTGATGGTCGGACCCAGTGGCATCGGCAAGAGCCATCTGGCGCAGGCTCTGGGCCATTGCGCGGTGCGCCAGGGCGTGGACGTGGTGTTCACCTCCTGCGCGGCCCTGACGCAGA
>JAYSVE010000158.1:0-12405 GCA_043718725.1 Methylibium sp. | reverse complement strand
CCGGGCCGCCGGGCGTGACCTTGCCCAGCACCGGCTCGCTGAATGCGCTGCCGAGGCCGATGCTTTTCATCGTCGGCTCGTCCAGCTCGGTCGAGCCGAGACGATCGATGTCGAGCACCAGCCGCCGCTGGCCTCGGCCATCGCGGTCGGACACCATCAGGTGCAGCCGCTCGCCGCGCAACACGGCCTGCGTGACCTGCCAGCGCAGGTCGGCCATCGAGCGCAGGTCTTGCCAGTCGGTGCCATCGAGTGAGTAGGCGCGCGCCCAGTCGCCACTGCGCAGGCCGGCACGCTCGGCCAGGCTGGCGCTGACCGGCGGGCCGAACACGGCCCGGGCCTCGTCGATGCCGATCCAGTGCGCCGCCGCGTAAAGAACGACCGCCAGCAGCAGGTTGGCGATCGGGCCGGCGGCGACCACCGCGGTGCGTTGCCACAGCGGCTTGCGGTTGAACGCGCGGTGCAGTTCGGAGTTCGTCACCGCCGCTTCGCGCTCGTCCAGCATCTTGACGTAGCCGCCCAGGGGCAAGGCGGAGATGACGAATTCGGTGCTGTCCGGGGTCGCCTGGCGACGCCAGACCACGCGCCCGAAACCGATCGAAAAGCGCAGCACCTTGACCCCGCAGGCCACCGCCACGCGGTAGTGCCCGTATTCGTGGATGACGATCAGCACGCCAAGCGTGAGGACAAAGGCCAGCAGGGTGATGATCATGACGACAACGCCTTTGCAAACTGGCCGGCGCGGTGCCGGCTCTGAGCATCGAGTTCGAGCAGCGCGCCCAATGATTCGCAGACGCCGCAGGCGGGAACGACGGCCGCCAGGGTCCGCAGGTTGAGCGCGTGAATCTGGTCGAAGCGGATCTCTCCGGCCAGAAATCGGGCCACCGCCACTTCGTTGGCCGCGTTCAACACCGCGGTACTGCCGGGCGGGCCGCGCAATGTCTGCCAGGCCAGGCTCAGCCCGGGATACAACGCCGGGTCGGGTGTTGAAAAGTTGAGTGCGGCGAGCTTGTCGAAGTCAAGCTGGCTGGCCCCCGATTCGATGCGCTCGGGAAAGGCCAGGCCGTAGGCGATGGGCACGCGCATGTCGGGCGTTCCGAGCTGTGCGAGCACCGAGTTGTCGCGGCACACGACCATCGAATGAATGATGCTCTGCGGATGGATGACGACCCGGATCTGTTCGGGTTCGAGCTCGAACAACCAGCGCGCCTCGATGACCTCCAGCGCCTTGTTCATCATCGTCGCCGAATCGACCGAAATCTTGCGGCCCATCGCCCAGACAGGGTGGGCGCAGGCTTGGTCCGGCGTGACGTCCTTGAGGGTGGCTGGATCGCGGGTTCGAAACGGCCCGCCTGACGCGGTGAGCAGGATGTGGTCGATGCGTGCGGGCCAGGTTCCGCGGTCTTCGGGCAGGCATTGAAAAATGGCCGAATGTTCGCTGTCGATCGGCAGCAGCGTGGCGCCGCCCGCATGCACCGCGTTCATGAACAGGGCACCGCCGACGACTAGCGCTTCCTTGTTGGCCAGCAACAGGCGCTTGCCGGTGTTTGCGGCCGCCAGGCAGGGCGCCAGCCCCGCGGCACCGACGATGGCCGCCATCACCGAGTCCACCTCCGGGTGGGCCGCCAGGTCGCACAGGGCCTGCGCCCCCGACAACACCTCGGTGCGCAGACCCGCGCTCTTGAGGCGACCGCGCAAGTCGCGCGCCTGGCTCTCGTGCGCCACGGCGGCAAAGCGCGGCCGCCATTGCAGGCACTGATGCTGCAACTCGTCCACCCGGCTGTGGGCCGTGAGGGCGAACACCTCGAAGCGCTCGGGGTGTCGGCCCAGCACGTCCAGCGTGCTGGTGCCCACCGAGCCGGTGGCGCCAAGAATGCAGACCCGCTGGCGGCGAGTGTGAACCGTGTCCATTTTCAGAATGTCCCCCCCAGTGCCATCGCGATCGGGAAGACCGGCAGCAACGCGTCGAACCGGTCCAGCAGGCCGCCGTGTCCGGGCAGCAGGCCGCTGCTGTCCTTGGCCCCGGCGCTGCGCTTGACCAGCGACTCGAACAAGTCGCCGACCACGCTCATGGCCGACAGGAAAATCACCACGACCACCATGCCAGCGATGCCGAGCCGCTCGACCAGGCGGGTGTACAGGCTGGTGGAATCGAAACCGCTGGACCTGTCCACCAGCAACCAAACCAGCGCCAGCGCCAGAGCGCCCGCCATGCCGCTCCAAACGCCTTCCCAACTCTTGCCCGGGCTGATGGCCACGGCCAGCTTGCGCCGGCCGAACGCACGGCCCCCGAAGTAGGCGGCAATGTCGGCCGCCCAGACCAAACAGAATACCGACAAGATGAAATTGATTCCGATCGCCTTGGCATTGACCATGCCCAGCCACGCTGTCCACAACAGCACCAGGCCGATCACCCAGCGCGCGAGCGCCGGCACCCGCGGCCAGGCGACCGGCCCGCCGCGCAACGCCCACGCCCCTCCCAGCACCCACACCCCCGTGGCAAACCACCAGGTCCATGCCGGGGCCGAGGTCGACCAGCCCAGCCCCAGGGCGGCCGCACAAGCCAGGATCAGCACCGCGGCCAACCCGACCGAGGCCGCGCCGGCGCCATTCAGGCGCGCCCATTCCCACCCGCTGGCACCGATCATCAGCAGCGTCAGCAGCGCAAAAGGCCAGGTGGCTTTGGCAAACAACGCCGGCAACAAGACCGCCAGCAAGACCAGCGCCGTGATGACGCGTTGACGCAGCATGGTCAGGCCCCGAGTGACACTTTGGCCGCTGTGCTGGTCACCGCACCGAAGCGTCGGTCGCGGCGACTGTATTCCGCCAGGGCCGCGTCGAGTTCGGCTTCGCCGAACTCGGGCCACAGGCAATCGCTGAACACGAGCTCCGAATAGGCGGCCTGCCACAGCAGGAAGTTGCTGATGCGAACCTCGCCTCCCGTGCGGATGAACAAATCGGGATCGGGTGCATGGCTCAGCGCCATGTAGCTGTTCAGACGCGCTTCGTCGAGATCGTGCGCCGGCACGCCGGCTTCGATCGCGCGACGACAGGCCTGAACGATGTCCCAACGCCCACCGTAGTTGAAGGCCACCGACAAGGTGATGCGCGAGTTGTGCGCGCTGCTCGATTCGGCCTGCCGCCAGGCGTCGCGCAACTTGTCCGACACCTGAGCGCGGTCGCCGACGATGCGGATGCGAACGCCCTGCCCGACCAGCTTGCCGAGGTACTTGGTGACGGCGACCAGCACCAAGCCCATCAGGCCGGAGACTTCTTCGGTCGGGCGCTTCCAGTTCTCCGACGAGAACGCAAACACCGTCACAAACTCGATGCCGCGGTCGGCACAGGCCAGCACCGTGCGCACCAGGGCATCGACACCTTGCTTGTGGCCAAAGAAGCGCGGCATGAAGCGCCGCCTGGCCCAGCGGCCATTGCCGTCCATGACGATGGCGACATGGCGCGGGACAGCGCGCGTCAAAGCAACAGGGTGGGTCACGCTGCAGCCATGCTCATGGGCCGATCAAACGGCCATGATCTCCGCTTCTTTGCCAGTCACCAGGCGGTCGATCTCGGCAATGGTGCGATCCGTGAGACGTTGCAATTCGTCCAGCGAGCGGCGCTCTTCGTCCTCGCCGATTTCCTTGTCCTTGAGCAGCTTCTTGGCATGTTCGTTGGCATCGCGGCGCAAGTTGCGCACCGCGATTCGCGCGTCTTCACCGGCACTGCGAACCACCTTGGTGAGGTCGCGCCGACGCTCTTCGGTGAGCGCCGGCATCGGCACCCGCAGCAAGTCGCCCTGAGCGGCCGGGTTCAATCCCAGGTCGGACTCGCGAATCGCCTTCTCGATCTTTGCGCCCATGCCCTTTTCCCAAGGCTGAACGCTGATCGTGCGCGCATCCAGCAAGGTGACGTTGGCCACCTGGCTGATGGGCAGCATCGAGCCGTAGTAGTCGACCTGCACCTGGTCGAGGATGCCTGGGTGGGCGCGGCCGGTGCGAATCTTTTGAATCTCGCTTTTGAACGCCTCGACCGAGCGGGCCATCTTCTGCTCGGCGGTTTGCTTGATTTCCGAAATGCTCATGAATTCACTCCTCAAACGTGGACGAGTGTTCCCTCGTCTTCGCCCATTACCACGCGCTTGAGAGCGCCGGGCTTGAAAATGCTGAAGATCTTGATCGGCAGTTTCTGGTCGCGACACAACGCGAAAGCGGTCGCATCCATCACCTGCAAGTTCTTGCCAATGGCTTCGTCGAAGGTGATCTGCGCATAGCGCGTTGCCGAGGAGTCCTTCTTGGGATCGGCGCTGTAGACGCCATCCACCTTGGTGGCCTTAAGCACGATCTCGGCACCAATCTCGGCGCCGCGCAAGGCCGCCGCCGTGTCTGTCGTGAAGAACGGGTTTCCGGTCCCGGCGGCGAAGACGACGATCTTGCCTTCTTCGAGATACTGCAGTGCCTTGGGGCGGACATAGGGTTCGACGACCTGCTCAATGGCGATGGCCGACATCACGCGTGCCACCATGCCTTCCTGGCGCATCGTGTCGGCCAGCGCCAGCGCGTTCATCACCGTGGCCAGCATGCCCATGTAGTCGGCCGTGGCGCGGTCCATGCCGACCGAGCCGCCTGCCACACCCCGAAAGATGTTGCCGCCACCGATCACCACGGCCACCTCGACGCCGAGCTGCGTCACTTCCTGCACCTCTTTGACCATGCGGACGATGGTGGCCCGGTTGATGCCGTAGGCGTCGTCACCCATCAGCGCTTCGCCGGACAACTTCAGCAGGATGCGTTTGTAGGCGGGCATGCGGCGAATCCCTTCGGTAGTTTTCGGCGTGGGCGCAAGTCTAATCGGCCGCTCCTGTCAGGCCGGTGACGCAGCCCCTTTGTCTGCGTCCTTCTTGGCCGCGGCCACCTGGGCGGCGACCTCGGCGGCAAAGTCATCGACCTTTTTCTCGATGCCCTCGCCGACCACATACAACGTGAAACCCTTGACCTGGGTGGCGCGCTCCTTGAGCATTTGCTCGACGCTTTGCTTGTCGTTCTTGACGAAGGCCTGGTTGTACAGGCTCACCTCTTTCAGGTATTTCTGCACCGAGCCTTCGATCCGCTTGGCCAGAATTTCGGCGGACTGCGGCGTCTTGCCGTCGGCCTTGGCCTTGTCCGCGTCTTCGGCGGCCTTCATCGAGGCGATGGTGCGTTCCTTCTCGATCAGCGCGGCGGGAACTTCGGCCGAGGTCAATGCCACCGGCTTCATCGCGGCGACGTGCATGGCGACGTCCTTGGCGGCTGTCTCGTCACCGTCGAACTCGACCATCACCCCGATTCGCGTGCCGTGCAGGTAGCTCGCCAATTTGGCGCCGCCCGAATAACGCTTGAATCGGCGCACGGCCATGTTCTCGCCGATCTTGCCGATCAGGCCCCGGCGCACGTCTTCCAGCGTCGGCCCGAAACCGTCCTGCGCATAGGGCAAGGCGGACAACGCCGCCACGTCGGCAGGGTTTTGCGTCGCGATCAGGTCGGCACAGGCCTTGACGAACGCCAGGAACGAATCGTTCTTGGACACGAAGTCGGTTTCGCAGTTGACCTCGACCAATGCGCCGGTGGTGCCGGCCACCGAGAGCGCCACCACGCCTTCGGCGGTGATGCGCCCCGAAGCCTTGCCGGCCTTGCTGCCGAGCCTGACGCGCAGCAACTCTTCGGCCCGTTCCAGGTTGCCTTCGGCTTCGGTCAGCGCGCGTTTGCACTCCATCATCGGAGCGTCGGTCTTGGCGCGCAGTTCGGCGACCATGCTTGCGGTTATCGCGGCCATCTCAAATCTCCTGTTGAGTCAGCGATCACGGTGGTGCACGGAGATCGCCGAATCGCATTGCGTTGAAAAAAAGGGGCTGCGACAGCCCCTTTGTGTGCCAGCACCCTGGCGCGTCGGGGCCCTTGGGCCTCAAGCGCCTTCGTTGACTTCGACGAATTCGTCGCCGTCGGGAGCGACCGCCTGGACCACGTCGTTCATGGCGTTGGCCTTGCCTTCGAGGACCGCGTCCGCGACGGCCTTGGCATACAGCGCCACGGCCTTGCTCGAATCGTCGTTGCCCGGGATCACGTAGTCGATGCCCTCGGGCGAATGGTTCGAATCCACCACGCCGATGATCGGAATGCCCAGCTTCTTGGCTTCGAGGATGGCGATCTTGTGGTACCCGACGTCGATGACGAACATGGCGTCAGGCAGTGCGCTCATGTCCTGAATGCCGCCGATGTCCTTCTCAAGCTTGGCCAGGTCGCGCTGGAACATCAGCGCTTCCTTCTTGATGCGGATTTCGGTGCCCGCCTCAATCTGAGCCTTCATGTCCTTGAGCTTCTTCAACGAGCCTTTGACCGTCTTGAAGTTGGTCATCATGCCGCCCAGCCAACGCTGGTCAACAAAAGGCATTCCGGCGCGCCGCGCTTCCGCCGCAATGACCTCTCGCGCCTGGCGTTTGGTGCCGATCATCAGGACCGTGCCGCGCTTGGCGGCAAGCTGGCGGATGAACTTCATCGCGTCGTTGAAGAGCGGCTGCGTCTTCTCGAGGTTGATGATGTGGATCTTGTTGCGATGGCCGTAAATGTACGGGGCCATCTTGGGGTTCCAGAAGCGCGTTTGGTGGCCAAAGTGGACACCGGCTTCCAGCATTTCACGCATGCTGACTGTCATGGGGACTCCAAAGGTTGGTTCTAGAATCCAGCCTGAATCGCGTCGGATGCTTGCTGTGAAGCTCCTCTGCGACACCTTTTGATGGCTGGGTTCGCTGATTTGTCAACCGGTGTCTCAAGCGCTGAGCCTGAGGCCGGAAAAACCCAAAGATTATAGCACCCACCATGACCCAAGACATCGTATGGCGTCGCGCGCAGATGGCCGTTGGCCCCCGCGGGGCAACGGCCAAAAACGGGTTCGACACTTGCGCGGGTGCCGCGGCGTCGGATGAAAACGCGCACGTATTCCTGCAAACCCACTTTGCCCAAGCCGACGCCGCCGCGTGCGCCGTTGATGCCTTGCACGCCCACGGTGGCCCGCTGCCGCCCCTGGCCGGGTTGTGCGTCAGCGTGAAGGACCTGTTCGACGTGCATGGCCAGGTCACCACGGCCGGCTCGATCGTGCTGGCGGGCGCTGCGCCCGCGGCCGCCGACTGCCCCGCAGTCGAGCGCTTGCGCCGCGCCGGCGCGGCGTTGATCGGGCGCACGAACATGAGCGAGTTCGCGTTCTCGGGCGTCGGCATCAACCCGCACCATGGCACGCCTAGCAATGCCGCCGCGCGGCGCATCGACCCGGTGGCGCGAATTCCCGGCGGCTCGACCTCGGGCGGTGGCGTCTCCGTGGCCTGCGGCGCCGCATGGGCCGCCTTGGGTTCGGACACCGGCGGCTCGATCCGAATTCCGGCCGCCCTCCAGGGCCTGGTGGGGTTCAAGAACACAGCGCGTTTGACACCCACCGAAGGCGCGCTGCCGCTCTCGACGACGCTCGACACGGTCTGCGCGATCACGCTGTCGGTCCGCGACGCCGTGCTGCTGCATGAGATCCTGGCCGCGCGCCGAGTCGGGTTGACAAGGCGGCCGCTGCACGCGCTGCGTCTCGCTGTGCCGACCACCTGGATGCTTGACGGGCTGGATGTCAATGTGGCGGCGGCGTTCGAGCGTTCCGTCCGCGTCCTTCGCGCGGCCGGTGCCCGCATTGACGAAGTGCCCTTGCCGGCCTTGACCGAAGTGACGGCCATGATGGCCCAGGGCGGCTTCTCGGCCGCCGAAAGCTGGACCTGGCACCGCCACCAGCTCACCGCGCATGGAGCGCGCTATGACCCGCGTGTGGCGACCCGCATCCGTCGCGGCGAAGGCTTCAGTGCCGCCGACTACATCGAGCTGCACCAGACGCGCAATGCCTGGATCGCCCGGATCGAGGCTGGCCTGATCGGCTTCGACGCGATGCTCAGCCCTACCGTGCCCATCGTGGCCCCGCCGATCGCCGACTTGGTGAACGACGACGCGGCGTTCTTCTCAATCAATGCGGCGCTGTTGCGCAACCCGTCGGTCGTCAACCTGCTCGACGGCTGCGCCTTGTCCCTGCCCTGCCAGGAGCCGGGTTGTCTGCCGGTCGGGCTGATGGTGTGGAGCAGCGCGCTGCGAGATGACGCGGTGCTCGACGTCAGCCTCGCGATCGAAGCCGCGCTCGCAGCGCCAGGCTGCTGAAAATGCGCATTGCGGTCGTCGGCGCCGGCATCGTCGGCGTGACCACGGCGTACGAGCTCACGCGCGACGGGCACGAGGTCCACGTCTTCGAACGCCAAGGCACGGTCGCCGCCGAAACGAGTTTTGCCAACGCCGGAGTCGTCGCGCCGACCTACGTGACCCCCTGGGCCGGGCCGGGCATGCCGGCCAAGGTGCTGGGCGGTCTGTTGAGTCGGCACGCACCCGTGCGGCTGCGCGCGGGGATGAGCCCGGGCAGTGTCGCCTGGCTGTGGAAATGGTGGCGCGCTTGCCGCGTGCGCACCTACCAGGCGAACCGGTTGCGCATGCAACGCCTGGCATCGTTCAGTCGCACCCGGCTGCATGCCATCAGCCAAGACCTGCAGCTCGACTACGAACGATCCGATGGCTGCCTGCTGCTGCTGCGTTCGCCCAAGGACCTGGCGCTGGTGCAACCCGGCCTGGCGCTGCTGAACCCCTTGACGAGCCGCTTTCGGGTGTTAGACGCAAGCCAGTGTCACGCCCTGGAACCCGGGCTGAGCGTCGACACGCCTTTGCACGCCGGCATCCACCTGGCCGACGATGAAGTCGGCAACTGCCGCCAGTTCGCGCATTTGCTGCGCCTCGAAGCCCAGAAGTTGGGCGCTTCATATCGCTTTCACACCGACGTCTTGCGCATCGAATCCGGTTCACCCCCTCGGCTGGTTCATGGGCATGCGCACGCCGAGCCGTTGCCGGCCTCACAGGCGCGCGACCGGCCACCCAACCGCGAAGCGGCGGACACCCAGCCGCTGCCGCTCGAGCCGGTGCGCGAGCCGTTCGACGCCATCGTCGTCTGCGCGGCACTCGGATCGGTGGCTTTGCTGCGACCCTTGGGGATCAAGCTGCCGCTGCTCGCGGTGCATGGTTACTCGGTGACCGCGCCCTTGCGACACAACGAACACCATCCACAAGGCCCGCGTTCGGCGCTGCTGGACGAGCGCTACAAGGTTGCGATCACGCGGCTGGGCAGTCGGGTCCGGGTGGCCGGCTGTGCCGAAATCGGCGGGTCGCTGGCGCGCCTTGACGAGGCTGCGCAGAGGACGCTCTACAAGGTGCTGCACGACTGGTTCCCCGGGGCCGCCATGCTGGCGCAGGCGCAGGTTTGGAAGGGCGCGCGGCCGATGCTGCCGGACGGCCCGCCCGTGCTTGGCAAGAGCGGCCAAGAGGGTGTCTGGCTGAACCTGGGCCATGGCTCCAGCGGTTGGGCCATGGCCTGCGGCTCGGCGCGCCTGGTGGCCGACCTGATGGCCGGCCGCGCGCCGGCGATCGACGTCGAAGGGTTGGGCATCGAGAGGCTGCAGGTCTGAAACCGGAGCCCGGCGATTCACAACCTGAATGGGGATGAACATGCACCTGGTCCTTCCGCCTGCAAGCCGACTGCCGTTGTTCGTCGCGGCGGCCACCCGCGCCATCGAGCGGGACAGCGCAAGCCGATTGCCGCAACATTCATTGATGCGTCTTGCCGGTGAGGCGGTGGCGCGTCTGGCGCTGGCACTCGCGCCACATGCCGATCGGGTTTGGATCGCCGCCGGCCCGGGCAACAATGGCGGTGACGGCCTCGAAGCCGCGCTCCAGCTGCGCGGCCGAGGCAAGCAGGTTCATGTGAGCCTCGCGGCGCCCGATCAGCCGATGCCCGCAGATGCCAACGACGCATTGGCGCGGGCTCAGGCAGCCGGGGTCACGATCGATGCCGCTGGCTGGCCGGACCTGGCCGCGCACGACATCGCCGTCGACGCGTTGCTCGGCATTGGCGCCAGTCGCGCGCCGCTCGGGCGGATCGCCGCGCTGGTGGGTCGCCTGAATGCCCTGCCTTGCCGCGTACTGGCAGTCGATCTGCCGTCAGGGCTGAATGGCGACACCGGCCAGCCGCTGGGCGGAATTGCGGTCATCGCGCAAGATACCTTGGCGCTGTTGACGCTCAAGCCCGGCCTCTTCACCGGCGCCGGCCGAGACCACGCCGGCAATGTGTGGCTGGACACTTTGGGCGTCGACAGCGCAGGCGAAATTCCGGATGCCTGGCTCGCCGGCCAAGGCGACGTTGCGGCGCTCAAGCTGACGCGTCGGCATGCCCAGCACAAGGGAAGCTTTGGCGACCTCACGGTCGTCGGGGGCGCGCATGGCATGACCGGTGCGGCGTTGCTGGCGGCCCGGGCGGCGCATGCGGCCGGCGCAGGGCGGGTTTTCGTGAACCTGCTCGACGACGGAGTTCAAACTCACGACGGCGCCAGACCGGAGTTGATGTTCCGGCCCGATTGGCTGAACAGCGCCGCGTTTGTGCTGGCGCACAGCACCGTGGTGTGCGGCTGCGGCGGTGGCGATGCGGTGAGCGAAACCCTGCCGCGCCTGCTGAGCCGAGTCCCGCGCCTCGTGCTGGATGCAGACGCACTCAACGCCGTGGCGGCGGACACCGTGCTGCAGACCTTGTTAAGCGCGCGCCGCGACGCCGGGCACCTCACCGTCCTGACGCCGCATCCCCTCGAAGCGGCGCGCCTGTTGAACCAGACTACGGCGTGGGTCCAGGCCGATCGGCTCGCTTGCGCCACGCAGTTGGCAGAGCGTTTCGGCTGTGTGGTGTTGCTCAAAGGCTCCGGCAGCGTGGTGGCAGCGCCCGGCCACTTGGCATCGATCAATCCGACCGGCACTGCCGCGCTGGCCAGCGCTGGCACCGGCGACGTCCTGGCCGGGTGGCTGGGCGGTTGGTTGGCGCAACTTGGCGATGTGACCGGCGCTGGCGACATCGGCGGGTCGGCAAGCGCAACCGGGTTTTCAGTCGCGGTCGCGGCCGCGTTCGTTCACGGCGCTGCCGCGGACCGGGCGGGGCAATCGCCATTGCGCGCCACCGACCTGGTCGAAGCCATGCACCGCGCGGCCAGCAGCACTCCGCATTGAGGCCGGCCGGGCGGCCAGCACGCGCAGCAGCCGTCGTCGAACCGGCCTCAGCGACGGCCAGAGGGCTTGCCGCCGGGCCGACCCACCGCGGCCTTTCGCGCGGTGGCCTTGGCGGGGCGCGCGCCTTTGCCTGCCACGGCCTTGGACCTGCCCTGCCCTTTGGTCGCGGACTTCACCGCTCTGTCGGTTTCCTTGACAACGGCCAACTCATCGCCAGCGCGTGCCGCCAGTTTGTCGCGCCGCAAGCGCTGAGCCAAGGCCTCGTCTTCACCTTCCCGGACCATGCGGAAGTCGATTTTGCGGCCATCGAGATCGACCCGGCTGACCTGCACCCGAACCCTGGAGCCAATGATGTAGCGCACCCCGCTGCGCTCGCCGCGCAGTTCCTGCCGAACCTCGTCGAAGCGGTAGTACTCGCCACCCAGCTCGGTGATGTGCACCAGGCCTTCGACATACAAGCCATCGAGCTGCACGAACAGGCCGAAACTGGTGACGGCGCTGACGGTACCGCCAAACTCCTCGCCCAGGTGCTCGCGCATGTAGCGGCACTTGAGCCAGGCTTCGACATCGCGCGATGCCTCGTCGGCGCGACGCTCGTTGGTGCTGCAATGCACGCCGGCCGCCTCCCATTGCGCGCTGTCGGTGGCGGCCGCACGCGTCGGCCGGGTCCCCTTGCGCGGCGCCGCCCCGGCCTCGATGGCACCCGTGTTCAACGCGTAGCGCTTACCGTGCAGCAAGGCCTTGATGACGCGGTGAACCAGCAGGTCCGGATAGCGCCGGATCGGGCTGGTGAAGTGGGCGTAGGCCTCGTAGGCCAATCCGAAGTGGCCCGAGTTGGTGCCGGTGTAGATGGCCTGCTGCATGGAACGCAGCAGCATGGTGTGGATCTGCTGCGCGTCGGGCCGGTCCTTGGTGGCCGCCGCAATGGCTTGGTACTCGGCAGGCTTGGGGTCGTCACTGACGGTCAGGCCCAAACCCAGTCCTTTCAGGTAGTTCTGCAGCAATGTCCGCTTCTCGGGCGTGGGGCCCTCGTGAACGCGAAAGAGGGCGGCGTGCTTGGATCGGTTGATGAAGTCCGCGGCGCAGACATTGGCCGCGAGCATGGCCTCTTCGATCAGCTTGTGCGCCTCGGTCCGGGTGCGTGGAATGATCTTTTCGATGCGCCCGTTTTCGTCGCAAACGATTTGCGTCTCGGTGGTCTCGAAATCGATCGCGCCGCGCGCGCCGCGCTCCTTCAGCAATGCGCGGTAAACCTCATGAAGATTCAACA
>JAYSVE010000157.1:0-2198 GCA_043718725.1 Methylibium sp. | reverse complement strand
GCATCTGCTTGCGCACCAGCGCATGCTGCGGATGATCTGCCGAGCCGGGATAGTTCACCCAGCTCACCCTCGAATGCCGGGCCAGGAACTCGGCCACCTTGCGCGCATTGACGCAGTGGCGCTGCATGCGAAGGTGCAAGGTCTCCACGCCTTGCAGGATCAACCACGCGCTCAGCGGCGACAAGGCCGCGCCGTAGACGCGCAATGTCTCCATGCGGGCGCGCATCGAGAAGCCGAAGTCGCCGAAGGTCTCGTGAAACTTCACGCCGTGATAACCCGGCGAAGGCTCGGTCATGCCGGGGAATTTGCCGTTGTCCCATGCGAAGCCGCCCTGCGGCTTGCCGCTCTCGACCATCACCCCGCCCAGCGTGGTTCCGTGGCCGGCCAGGTATTTGGTGGCCGAGTGGACGACGATATCGGCGCCGAACGCGAGCGGGTTGCAGAGGTAAGGCGATGGCACGGTGTTGTCGACGATCAGCGGCACGCCATGCGCGTGCGCCACGTCGGCGACGGCCTGGATATCGAGCACCACCAGGCTCGGGTTGCCCAGGCTTTCGGCGAAGACGGCGCGGGTGTTCGGCCGCATCGCGGCAGCGAAGGCATCGGCATCGGTGGCGTCGACGAAGCTGGTCTCGATGCCGAATTTGGCCAGGCTGGTCGCGAGCATGGTGACCGTGCCGCCGTACAGCGCACCGGCCGCGACGACGTGGTCGCCGGCCTGCAGGATGGTCATCAGCGCCATCGCTTCGGCCGCCATGCCGCTGGCCGACGCGACCGCTGCGCGCCCGCCCTCGAGCGCGGCCACCCTTTCCTCGAGCGCCGCGACGGTCGGGTTCGACAGCCGCGAGTACACGTTGCCGAAGGTCTGCAGGTTGAACAGCGCCGCCGCGTGCTCGGCACTGTCGAAGACGAAGCTCGTGGTCTGGTAGATCGGCAAGGCGCGCGCGCCGGTGGCGGCGTCGGGAATCTGACCGGCGTGGATGGCCAGGGTTTCGGGGTGGAAGTTGCGGTCGGCCATGGCCGCCTTCAGCGTCTCATTTCGGCTGCATGGCGATCACCTCGCCGTTGTTCGCGCGCTTGATGTACAGCACGTCGCCCAGCAGCATCGCCTGCGAACAACTGGCGGGAAAGCGCCGCCATTCGTAGCAGACGGTCGACCCTTCGGTGCGCCACTTGCCGGTGTCGCTGGCACTGCCGATGTTGATGAACGCGAACTCGCCCTTGTACTGAACCCGGATCTCGGGGTCGGTGAGCGGCTTGGCAATGAAGACCTTGTCCGCCAGACGCCCGCGCAGCGCCTCGGGCGTCATCGCCACGGCGTCGATTGGGAACGTCGTCGGGGCGGTCGACTGCGACCAGGCAAGCGCAGGTGCGGCAAGGATCAGGCAGACCAGTCGCATGGCAAATCTCCGTGATTGATGCGGGAGCCCGAGGATAGGGCCGCGCCGGACCCGCGCCACATCAAAGGCGGCCCGCACCTCATTGCTTCTCGGGACGGCCTGCTGCACCATGCGTGGCCCGCGTGCGGCCACTCAACTTCAACTAGACAGACTCCCATGATCAAAGTCAGCGTGATGTACCCCAACTCCCCGGGCGCCCGTTTCAACCACGAGTACTACCGCGATACCCACATGCCGCTGGTGGCGGCCCGCATGGGCGCCCACCTGCACCACTACACGGTCGACAAGGGCATCGCCGGCGGTGCACCGGGCGCGCCGGCCACCTACATCGGCATGTGCCACCTCTTCTGCGAATCGACTGACGCGTTCCAGGCCGGCTTCGGCCCGCATGCCCAGGAGATCATGGGCGACATCCCGAACTACACCGACCTCGCGCCGGTGATCCAGATCAGCGACGTCGTGGTCGGCTGAAGACAGGGGTCACACCGGCCGGCGCGCCGACACCACGCCGGTATTGACGCCGGCCCAGTGCAGCCCGCCGAAGAGCCGGGCGTGCTCGATCTTCACGCAGCGGTCCATCACCGAGTCGAGGCCGGCGGCGCGCACCAGCCGGTCGGCCGCTTCGTTCTTCACACCGATCTGCTGCCACAGGCACTTGGCACCGATGGCGATGGCCTGTTCGGCGATCGGCAGCACGTCTTCGGTGCGCCGAAAGACGTCGACCATGTCGACCGGCTCACCGATATCGGCCAGGCTCGCATGGCAACGCTCGCCGAGCACCTGGCCCGGGTCCCGCGC
>JAYSVE010000156.1:0-2200 GCA_043718725.1 Methylibium sp. | reverse complement strand
CGCACGACCGGCTGCGCCACCTGATGATGGAGCTCGACCTGCACGCGCTGGCGCAACGCTGGTTGACGCGGCGCAACCCCGAGCGCCGGCTGCTGGGCCTGCTGACACTGGGCCACCTCGGGCGCGCCGCCGATTGGCACCGCGTGCTGGCCTTCCTGGGCAACCCGGAACCCTATGTCAGCCTGTCCGCGGCGCGCGCGCTGTTGCAGATCGACCCGGCGCGGGCCGCCACACCGGTGCTCGACGAACTGACCCGCCGCCCCGAATGGCCGCTTGCCAGGCTGGCCCTGCTGTTGCGCGAAGCCGGCGGCGCGCCGCTGGTCGAGCCCCTGCGCAAGCGCTTGTTGCAAGCGGCGCCGGCGCAGCAGTTGCGACTCGGTCGCCTGCTGGCCTTCGTCGATGCCGTGCGCGCCTCGCCGACCTTGGTGCAATTGCTGGAGAACAGCGACGAGCCCGAGCTGCTGTCGATGTGCCTGCAACATGTGCAAACCCCTCCGGCCTTGCCTCGGGTGCGCGAACTGACCCGGCACCCGGTCTGGTGGGTGCGCTCGCATGCGGCGATGGCGCTCGCCCGACTGGGCACCCAGGACGACAAGGACTTGCTGCTGGGCCTGTTGACCGACCCGCACTGGTGGGTGCGCTACCGCGCTGCGCACGCGCTGGTGTGCATCCCGGGGCTGACAAGGCAGGCGGTGCTGGCGCTGCGCGACACGCTCGCCGACGGCTATGCCCGCGACGTGCTGGCCCACGTGCTGCGCGAACGCGAACTGGCATGACCCAAAGATGTTCTGGCATGCCGCGTTCGACGTCGTCCAGTGGATGTTCCTCGCGTACTTCGCCGGGCTCAATGGCACCTATTTGCTGCTGAACTTCGTCGCGCTGGTCTCCATCCTGCGCGAGCGCCCGGCCCTGGTGCTGGCCAGCATGCCGCAGTACACCTCGGGGCTGGAGCCGCCGATCAGCCTGCTCGCGCCGGCCTACAACGAAGAGGCAACGATCGCCGCCTCGGTGCGCTCGATGCTGCAACTCAACTACCCGGCCTTCGAGGTCATCGTCGTCAACGACGGCTCCAAGGACGCGACGCTGCAGGTGTTGATGCAAGAGTTCGGGCTGGTGAAGTTCCCCGAGTCCTACCGCATCGTGCTGCCGGTGGCCGAGGTGCGCGGCATCTACCGCTCGCCGACCTACCCGAACCTGCGCGTCATCGACAAGGCCAACGGCGGCAAGGCCGATGCGCTGAACGCCGGCATCAATGCCTCGCGCCATCCGCTGTTCTGCGCCGTCGACGCCGACTCCATCCTGCAGGTCGACAGCCTGCGCCGCATCGTCCGGCCGTTCCTGGAAGACGCCACCGTCATCGTCAGCGGCGGCACGGTGCGCGTGGCCAATGGCTGCCAGGTCTCGGGCGGCCACCTGCAAAGCGTGGGCATCCCGCGCAGCCTGCTGGCGCGGGTGCAGATCGTCGAGTACCTGCGCGCCTTCCTGTTCGGCCGGCTCGGCTGGTCGCCGTTCAACGCGCTGCTGATCATCTCCGGCGCCTTTGGCGTGTTCCGGCGCAGCTCGGTCGTGGAGGCCGGCGGCTACCGCGTCAGCACCATCGGCGAAGACATGGAGCTGATCGTGCGGCTGCATCTGCACTGTTGCGACGCGGGGCGCGCCTACCGCATCGTCTTCCTGGCCGACCCGGTGTGCTGGACCGAGGCGCCGGAGAGCCTGAAGATCCTCAAGAACCAGCGCATCCGCTGGCAGCGCGGCCTGCTCGAAAGCCTGTGGGCCAACCGCCGGCTGTTGTTCCACCGCCGCGGCGGCGCGGTAGGCGGGCTCGCCTTTCCGGCGATGCTGCTGTTCGAGGCGCTCGGGCCGCTGGTCGAGATCACCGGCTTCATGCTGCTGATTGCGGGTGCGATCTTCGGCGTCATCTCCTGGACGGTTTGCCTGGCGTTCCTGACCCTGGCCGTCGGCCTGGGGTTGATGCTGTCGGCCTGCGCGCTGCTGCTCGAAGAAATGTCCTTGCAGATCTATCCGAAGATGAGCCACCTGTTCCAACTTACTGGCGCGATGCTGGTCGAAAACCTCGGCTACCGCCAACTCACACTGTGGTGGCGCATCGTCGGCATCTACAAGTGGCTGGCCAACCGGCCCAGCCACTGGGGCGAGATGACACGCACCGCCAGTTGGCAGGTTCCCAAGGGCAAGCCTT
>JAYSVE010000155.1:0-2201 GCA_043718725.1 Methylibium sp. | reverse complement strand
GCTGCGCAATGCGCCACTGGACGGCAAGGGTTCGCCGCTGGTGGTCTGGCTTTCACGCGGCTATACGAAGCTGCTGACCCGGGCCACACGCGGTCCGCGGCCGGCCTATATCGCGGTGGTCATGCTCACGCTGATGGGCGCTGCCATGTGGCCGTTGCTCGGCCATTCGCTGCTGCCTGATTTCAAGGAACGCGACTTCCTGATGCACTGGGTGGCCAAGCCCGACACTTCGCATCCGGAGATGGTGCGCATCACGACGCTCGCCAGCAAGGAGTTGCGCGCCATTCCTGGGGTGCGCAATTTCGGCGCCCACATTGGCCAGGCCTTCGCCGCCGACGAGGTGTATGGCGTCTACTTCGGCGAGAACTGGATCAGCATCGACCCGAAGGTCGACTACGACAAGACGATCAAGTCGATTGACGAGATGGTGCAGGGCTATCCTGGCCTGTACCGCGATCTGCAGACGTATTTGAAGGAACGCATCCGCGAGGTGCTCACCGGCTCGGGCGAGGCCATTGTCGTGCGCCTGTTCGGTGACGACCTCGAAGTGTTGCGCGAGAGGGCCGAAGCGGTGCACGCCGCCATGACCGGCATCCCGGGCATTGTCGACCTGCACAAACAACTGCTCGTCGAAAACCCGGAGGTTCAAGTCACCCTGAAACTCGATGCGGCGCAGCGCTACGGCCTGAAGCCGGGCGATGTGCGCCGTGCATCGGCGATGCTCATGGCCGGCGAGGAGGTCGGCGACATCTTCAACAGCGGCAGGACCTATGACGTGCAGGTCTGGACTTCGCCCGAATGGCGGAACAGCCTGAGTTCGGTGCAAAACATGCTGCTCGACACGCCCACCGGACAACGCGTGCGCCTGAGCGAGGTGGCCGACATCGCCATCCGGCCGAGCCCGAATTCAATCCCGCGCGAAAACGGTTCGCGCCGCATGGACGTGCATGCCAATGTGAAGGGGCGAGCCCTTGAAGCGGTCGCCCAGGATGTGCAGCAGCGCCTGGACAAGGTCGAGTTCCCGATCGGCTACCGCGCCGTGCTTCAGGGTGAGTACGTCGAATTGAAGGCGGCACGCGAACGCATTCTGGCGTTCACCGGGTTGGCGCTGGGCATCATCCTGATGCTGCTGAACCTGACCTTCCGCAGTTGGCGCATCGCTTTCCTGACCTTCCTGACGCTGCCGTTCGCGCTCGTCGGCGGCGTGTTCGCGGCCTATGCCGCGGGGGGTGTCGTATCGCTGGGCTCGTTGGTGGGCTTCCTCACCGTGCTCGGCATCGCGGCACGCAATGGCATCATGATGATTTGCCACTTCCAGCACCTGGAGGTTCATGAGCGTGAGCCGTTCGGGCTGGCCATGGTGCTGCGCGGCGCGCGCGAGCGTCTGTCGCCGATCCTGATGACCGCCGGCGCGGCCGGCCTTGCGGTCCTGCCCTTGGTGATCTACGGCAACCTGCCGGGCCACGAGATCGAGTACCCAATGGCGGTGGTGATCCTCGGCGGGCTGGTGACGTCGACTTTGCTGAACCTGTTTGTCGTGCCCGCGCTGTACCTGCGCTTCGGCGCCGGAACCGCGCGCGCCGAGCAACGCATTCCGAATCTCACCCCCGTGGCGACACAAGCATGAACCCACGGCCTCTGAATCGATGGCTTCACATCCCGGCGAGAGCCCCATGAAACGAACCTTTCTCTCAGCGCTGTTGATCGCGGGCGCGTTCCACGGAATCGCGAACGCCGACGAGCAGTTCGAACGCGTCAAGGTCTTCCTTGAGCGCAACATGCTGGACAAGGACGCCGAGGTCAAATTCGAGGCCACCGGGGGCAAGGCCGGCCTGGCCAGCCTGAAGGTCGTGGCACCCGACGGCCGCACCGTGGTCGACTTCAAGGCGCCCGACTCCAAGCTGGGCATTCGATCGCTGGCGCTCGAGTCCCCGGAGCCCACCAACGACGGCCGCGTGCAGGCCGACTTCCCCGCAGGCGCCTACATCTTTTCCGGCAGCGACACGAACGGGGCGCGGCTTGAGGGCAAAGCACTGCTGAGCCACGCGTTCCCCAACCCGGCCACCTTCGTTCGCCCCCAGCCGGACGCCACCAACGTTCGGTACAAGGGCCTTCAGGTCAACTGGCAAACGGTCAAAGGCGTGGACGCGCAGGTCTTCGTGATTGAACAGGAAGCCTCGGGACGCACGATCCGGGTCACC
>JAYSVE010000154.1:0-2202 GCA_043718725.1 Methylibium sp. | reverse complement strand
AACACAGGCCGGCGCCGCTGGCGTTGAGCGTGTGCATCCCGAACAAGCGCTGCTGGACGCTTTGGGTGACGACCCCGTGACCATCGACGCGCTGATCTCGCGCACCGGCTGGTCGGCTTCGGCGCTGGCCACCAAACTGCTGGAACTCGAGCTACAAGACCTGGTGGCGCGGTTGCCTGGCGGCCTGTACCAGCGACGTCACAGCGGCTGAAAATTCCCCCGGCAACGCCACGGCCACGCCTTCAGGCGGCGGCCACGGGGGGCCGCTCGGGTATAGTGAATCGATGTTTGATGTGCTCGTCTACCTCTACGAGAACTACTGGCGCCCCGACGCCTGCCCGGCGCCGAAGTTGCTGTCGCGCAAGCTGTCGGCCGTGGGTTTCGAAACCGAAGAAATTCAGGACGCGTTGCGTTGGCTGGACGGCTTGGCCGATTCAGCCGAAGCCTGCACCGGCAGCCCGGTGCAGGGCAGCGTGCGCATCTACACCGAGCAAGAGCACGAGGTGCTGGGTGCAGAGTCCATCGGCTTCATCACCTTCCTGAGTTCAGCCGGTGTGCTTTCCACCGCGATGCGCGAAATGGTGATCGACCGCGCGCTGGCGGTGGGCTCGGGCCCGATGGATCTTGAAGACCTGAAAATCATCGTGTTGATGGTCTTCTGGAGCCTGGGCGAAGAGCCCGACGCGCTGATCCTGGACGAGCTGTTTGTGGACTCGGAAGACCGTCTCATCCACTGACCACCGGTCTTGCTGATTTGAAAATCAGCACCGTGTTTCAGCTGAGCAACCGCGATCCGTCCACATCCAGCTTGGCCAGAGCGCTGCGTGTGGCGCGCACCGTCAGGGCTTCATCCTGTGCCGGCAACAACAAGCCAGCCTGCAGATAAGACGCCAGCCGGTGCTGCTGAAACAGCACACAGCGCCCCTGCTGGGTGACAAACAGCGCCAGTTGGTTGCGCATGCCCTGCCAGGCCAGTTGCACGGCTTCGCTGCGGCTGTTGCGTTCCAGCATGTACCAGCTGCCCACCTGCAGTTCGCGTGCCCAAGCCACCATCGCCGGCGTGGGCAGCGAGCCGCCGTCCAGCACCACTTCCAGCTCTGAATTCTGGTGGCCCGACAGGTCGAGCACCATCGACTCGTCGATCTCCACGTCCTTGGCGTCCGGCAACAGCTCTTCCAGGGTTTCCAGGCGCTCCATCATCTCGCGCAGCCGGTCGTCGGGGATCACGGCCGCCTTGGCGGTGAAGGCCGCCGCCAGCGCGTTGTTCAACTGGTGAATCTGTTCGTCCTGCCGCGTCGCATCCATGCCGGCCGCCGCCATGCCTTCACGCAACGACTTCAGCAGCGGCGGCAGCCGGCGCAGCACCTCGGCGCGCTCTTCGCGCGTGACCTTGGCGCTGGCCGACCAGATGAGGTCGGCCGCCGCGCGCTTCATCGTCCGTGTCTGCGCGCCCTGACCGCCATAACGCACAGCCGTGGTGGCCAGCACATCGGCCCAGACGTGGAACAGAAACTGGCGCACACCTTCCTGCACCGGCACTTCATTGAGCATGCGGCGCAGCTCAATCGTGTACTGGATGGCCAGCGTCTCGCGCTGCTCCACCTGCTGGGCCAGCGACACGCCTTTTTTGGTGGCTTCGTTTTCGTTCTTGAAGTAGTGCTCCAAAAACTTCTCGAACTCGGTGAGCACGGTCTGGAAGACACGCCGGCCGGTATCGGGGTAGGCCTCCACCACCTGCACGATGCGCTTGATCTCCTTGGACAGCGATTCGCCCACCCCCCGCCCGCTGGTGGTGTCAAAGCCCATCACGCAGGCGCCCATGCGGTCGATCAAACGGCGCGCCGGGTGGTCCACTGTCGCAAAGAAGTCGGGCTCGCAGACGGCCACCCGCAGCACCGGCATCTGCAGCCGCGCAAACCACACGCGGATGGCGGCCGGGATGCGGTCTTCGGTCAGGATGCTCTGAAACAGCAGCGCCACGATTTCGATGGTGGCGCGCTCTTCGGGCGTGGCGGCGGCCTTTTTCAGCACCTGCTTGCGCTGCTGCAGTTCGTCCAGCATCACGGGCGTGGTGACGACAAAACCGCCAGGCGAAACCGGTTCCAGCCGCTGCTGGATGCCGATTTGCGCGTTGTGGATGGCGCGCGACAGGCCTTCAGACAGCGGCACCGGCGCACGCAAACCCTGCGGCCGGGACGAGAC
>JAYSVE010000153.1:0-5076 GCA_043718725.1 Methylibium sp. | reverse complement strand
CCGCCGATGCCACCGAGATCGTCGCCGAAACGCTGGAGATCACGGTCAGCGAGCGTGGTGCCACGCGCATGGACGACCGAAGTTCGGAAGCTTCGATGGAACGACGCAAGAAGGAAGGGTATTTCTGATGTCCGCCGTGCTGAACCCGACTCGCCACGACACCCCGTTCGCGGCCCCCCTTCGCAACCAGCCCGTTGCCGCTGACCACCGTGCCTTGCGGTTCCTCACCGCCGGCAGCGTCGACGACGGCAAGAGCACCTTGATCGGCCGCCTGCTGTTCGACAGCCGCGCGATTCTGGCCGACCAGATTGACACCCTTGAAAAACGCGCCGCGGGCACCTCGTTTTCCCACGCCGGGCCCGGCTTCGACCTGTCGATGCTGACCGACGGCCTGGAGGCCGAGCGCGAACAGGGCATCACCATCGACGTGGCCTACCGCTACTTCGCGACCAGAACGCGCAAATTCATCATCGCGGACGCGCCCGGCCACGAGCAGTACACCCGCAACATGGTGACCGCCGCCGCCGGCAGCGACGCGGCGGTGGTGCTGGTGGACATCACCAAGCTCGACACCAGCGCCGCTGCGCCGCTCACCCTGCTGGCGCAGACTCGCCGCCATGCGCTGCTGGCGCACCTGCTGCGCGTGCCGAGCATCGTGTTCGCGATCAACAAGATCGATGCGGTGGCCGACCCTGGCCAGGCCTTCGCCGCGGTGCGCGCCGCCTTGCTGGCGTTCGCACAGCACGCCGGGATCACCGTGGCCGGCGTGGCTCCGGTCTCCGCGCTGCGCGGCGACAACGTCACGCAAGCGCTCGACGCCGCCTGGTACGACGGCCCGACATTGCTGCAACTGCTCGAGAGCTTGCCGGCCGCGCAGGAGCGCAAGGACGGCCGGTTGTTGATCCCGGTCCAATACGTCGCGCGCGACGGCGAAGGCACCGGCAACCAGCCGCGCACTCTGTGGGGTCGGATTGCCCACGGCAAGGTCCGGGCGGGCGACGCGGTCCAGTTGTTCCCCGGCGGCCAGACCGCCACGGTGGCCGAAGTGCGTGTGGCCGGAGAGTGGGTCGACACGGCCGAGGCGGGCCAATCGGCAGGCGTCATTCTCGACACCCAGCTCGACGTCTCGCGCGGCGACTGGATCGCCACGCCGCATACCGTTCAGGCCACGCAGCGCTTTTCGGCGACGCTGGCCTGGCTCGACACCGAGCCGGCGCAAGTCGGCCGCAAATACTGGGTGCGCCATGGCAACCGCTGGGTGCAGGCGCGCATCAGCGCCATCCAGAGCCGGCTCGACATCGACACGCTGGAAGCCAGCGATGCGCACGAACTGGCGGTCAACGAGATCGGCCACGTGATCGTCGAAACCCAGCAGCCGCTGCCGGTCGAAGCGTTCGCAACCAACCGTGTCGGTGGCGCGCTGATCGTGGTCGACCCGGCCAGCAACCGCACCAGCGGCGCGTTGCTGGTGAAGGCCGCCACATGAAGACCGGGCGCGTCACCTTCATCGGTGCCGGGCCCGGGGCGGCCGATCTGATCACCTTGCGCGGAGCGCGCCTGCTGGCCCGCGCCGACGTGGTGCTGTTCGATGCCCTCACCGACCCGGCGTTGCGCGAGCTCGCCCCGCGGGCGCTGTGGCTCCATGTGGGCAAGCGCGGCTTCGCCGACAGCACCGGCCAGGCCACCATCAATGCCATGCTGCGCAAGCACGCCGGCGATGGCAGCGCCGTCGTGCGCCTGAAGGGCGGCGACCCGAGCGTGTTCGGCCGGCTCGAAGAAGAACTGGAAGCCATGGCCCAGGCCGGCATCGAATGCGAGGTCGTGCCCGGCGTCACCGCGGCGCTGGCCGCCGCCGCCGCCAGCCAGCGCCCGTTGACGCGACGCGGCTTCGGCCGCAGCGTGAGCTTGAGCACGGCAATGACACGTGAAGGCCAGCTCCACGCCAGCCGCAGCGCCGACACCGAGGTGTTCTACATGGCCGGCCGGCAACTCGCCGCACTGTCGCGCCGGTTGGTCAAGTGTGGCTGGGCGCCGCAGACGCCTGTCTGCGTGGTGTCCCGCGCGGGCTGGCCCGACCAGCTCCTGAGCGACCACACGGTGCTCACCTTGGGCGGCGCCGCCATGCTCCACGCTGGCAGGCCGGCCGTGGTGACGGTGGGCGCAGGCGCCTTGCCCACGCTGTCTGCCGCCGATTCATGCGAGCCGCTCACCAGCGTGTGGCCGCAGCCGCGCAACACCCTTGCGCCAACGATCGACGAATGCAAGCCCTAAAATCGAGCTTCATCGTGCACGGGCACGGGCACGGGCACGGGCACGGGCAACGACCCGCAGCCGCAAGGCCACGCCGCCGGTCCGGGCAGCCCCCAAAATCCAACGAGCTTCATTCATGACCCACGTCGTTCTCGAATCGTGCATCCGCTGCAAGTACACCGATTGCGTCGACGTTTGTCCGGTCGACTGCTTTCGCGAAGGCCCGAACTTCCTCACGATCGACCCCGACGAATGCATCGACTGCGCCGTGTGCATCCCCGAGTGCCCGGTCAATGCCATCGTTCCCGAAGAAGACGTGCCGGGCAACCAGCAGCACATGGTCAAACTCAACGGCGAGCTGGCCAAGTTGTGGCCCAGCATCACCAAGAGCAAAGGCGGCCTGCCCGATGCCGACGACTGGAAAGATCGCACCGGCAAGCTGGACGAATTGATCAAGTAAGGCGAGCGCTGCGTCGGGCAAGGCCGAATGGAACAACCCACTCATGACGGGCTTGCCGGCGCGATTGAAACCGATGCGTTGATCGTGGGCGCCGGACCGGTCGGCCTGTTTCAGGTGTTCGAGCTGGGGTTGCTCGAAATCAAGGCGCACATTGTCGACTCGCTCGCCTACCCCGGCGGCCAGTGCATCGAGCTCTACCCCGACAAGCCGATCTACGACATTCCGGCCGTGCCGGTGTGCACAGGCCGCGAACTGACCGACAACCTGCTCAAACAGATCGAGCCCTTCGGCGCGGTGTTCCACCTAGGCCAGGAAGTGTGCGCGGTACGCCGCCAGGACGATGGCCGCTACCTGGTCGAAACCTCCAAGGGCACACGCTTCCTGGCCAGGACGATCTTCGTCGCTGGTGGCGTGGGCTCGTTCCAGCCGCGCCTGCTCAAGCTCGACGGGCTGGAGCGGTTCCACGAGTCTCAGGTTTTCTATGCGGTCAAGAACCCGGCCCGGTTTGCCGGCAAGAACCTGGTCATCGTGGGTGGAGGCGACTCTGCGCTGGACTGGGCGCTGAACTTCGTGCAGCCTGGGCCCAACCAGGCGCAGAGCGTGATCCTGATGCACCGGCGCGACGGCTTCAAGGCCGCGCCGGCCAGTGTGGCCAGGATGAAGGCGCTGTGCGAGGCCAGCGAGATGCAGTTCATCGTCGGCCAGGCCACCGGCTTCGAACTGAAGGACGGCCGGCTCAACGCCATCAAGGTCACCGGCGGTGACGCGGTGACGCGCGTCGTGCCGCTCGACCTGTTGCTGGTGTTCTTCGGCCTGTCGCCCAAGCTCGGCCCGATCGCCCAGTGGGGTTTGGCACTCGAGCGCAAGCAGGTGGTCGTCAACACCGAAACCTTCGAGACCAACCTGCCCGGCATCTTTGCCGTGGGCGACGTGAACACCTACCCGGGCAAGAAGAAACTCATTCTGTCTGGCTTTCACGAAGCGGCGCTGGCCGCCTTCGGTGCCGCGCCGTATGTGTTCCCGAACAAGCCGATTCAGCTGCAATACACCACCACCAGCCCGAAGCTGCACAAGGTACTCGGGGTGGCGTCGCCCACCTTCGACTGAGCGGCAGGCGCCCGCACGCCGCCCGCAAAGAACCCGCGCGATGGCCGCCGGGTTCTTGGGCCACTGATCCGGCCGTCGTGATCGCCGCCATCGCGCATAATCCCGCCGCGGCGCCGGATTGCGCCGTATTCGCTAGGGGTGTTGAAGGTCGTCAGGCCTTCGACTGAGAAAGTCCCTTTGAACCTGATTGAGGTAATCCTCGCGCAGGGAAGCAAGTTCAGCGAGCTGCGTTCTGCAGCGCGTTCGACCCGCCGACCTGCCATCGACCTCTGGAACCCACGATGGCCCGCCTACTTTGTCCCTCCCACCGCGCAGTCTCAGCCCCACCCTTCAGCGCGATCGCCTTGGCCTTCATGCTGGTCACGTCGACTGGTTGGGCGCAATCAACGTCCACGCAGTTGACGCCGGTCGCCGTCAGCGGCCGCAGCTTTCCATCAGTCGGCGTCGGCGGTTGGGGCGACCTCCCGTTGTCGCGAGCGCCGTTTCAGGGCAGCGTCTTCAGCGCCGAGCAACTCAAAGACAACGGCGTGCAACGGCTGTCGGACCTGACCGCCGTTGACCCCGCACTTAGCGACGCCTACAACGCCGAGGGCTACTGGGACTTTCTGACCGTGCGCGGCTTCGTGCTGGACAACCGCTTCAACTTCCGCCGCGACGGCCTGCCCATCAGCGCCGAGACATCGATCCCGCTGGACAACAAGGCGCGCGTCGAGATCCTCAAAGGTGCCAGCGGCATCCAGGCCGGCACCAGCGCACCGGGTGGGCTGGTCAACTACGTCGTCAAACGACCGCTGGACGAAGCCTTCAGTTCCGCGACCATCGATTGGCGCCAATCGAGCAGCCTGGGGGCCGCGCTGGACCTGAGCCGGCGCCTTGGCCCCAACCAGGCGATCGGCCTGCGCCTGAACGCTGCCGCCGCGGCCCTGGACCCGGCGGCGCGATCGGCCGATGGCAGGCGTCATGCATTGGCGATCGCGGGCGACTGGCGAGCGGGTGCCGACACTTTGATCGAAGCCGAGTTCGAACACAGTCAGAAGTCGCAGCCCAGCGTGCCGGGCTTCAGCCTGTTGGGCGACACGGTGCCCCCTGCCGGCGATCCGCGCATCAACCTGAACAACCAGCCCTGGTCGCTGCCCGTGCAGCTCGACGCCAACACCGCCTCGCTGCGGCTGCAACAACGCCTGAGCGTCGACTGGCGCTTCACCGCGCATCTGGCCACGCAGCAACTTCGCAGCGACGACCGCGTCGCCTTCCCCTTT
>JAYSVE010000152.1:0-5085 GCA_043718725.1 Methylibium sp. | reverse complement strand
CCGCCCGGCTGCAGGTGTTTCGCGCGCTGGTCGTCGCCGGCCCGCAAGGGCTGACGCCGGGCGGCCTGTCCGAAACCCTGGAAGTGCCGGCCTCCACCTTGTCGTTCCACCTCAAGGAGCTGATGCACGCCGGCATGATTTCGCAGCAGCGCGATGGCCGCAACCTGATCTACCGCGCCGCGTTCGAAAGAATGAACGCGCTGCTCACCTACCTCACCGCACACTGTTGCCAGGGCAAGCCTTGCCGGGCAACGGCCAAACGTCGTCCCACCCCCTGCTGACCGGAGCCTCACCATGAAACGCTTTCACGTTCACCTGCATGTCGCAAACATCGACAAGAGCATCGCCTTCTATTCGAAGCTGTTCGCCGTCGAGCCGGCGCGCACCGAGGCCGACTACGCCAAGTGGATGCTGCAGGACCCGCCGGTCAACTTCGCCATCTCCACGCGCGGCGCGCAGGTGGGCATCGACCACCTGGGTATCCAGACCGACAACAGCGAAGAACTCGTGGCTTTGAAGGCCCGCGCCCAGGCCGCCGACATGGCCTTGCTGGACGATGGCGAAACCACCTGCTGCTATGCCCGCAGCGAGAAGCACTGGGTCACCGACCCGCAGGGCATCGCCTGGGAACATTTCCACACGTTGGCGGACATCCCGGTGTTCCACGAAAGAGCCTCCGCCGAGCCGCGCGATGGCGCCCCCTGCTGCGCGGCCCAGCCGGTCGAAGCGGCCACGGTGGCCCCGCCGATCGCGCGCGGCGCCGTCGGAGTCAATGCGAAACCGGCCACTTCATGCTGCTGAGCCGCCGCCGCACCGGACGCCACGAGACCCCATGACCACCCACGTGCTGATCCTTTGCACCCACAACTCCGCACGCAGCGTGCTGGCTGAGGCCATGCTCAATGAGCACGCCAGGCGCCTGGGCCGCGATGTGCGGGCCTTCAGCGCCGGCAGCGCGCCCAGTGGTCGCATCAACCCGCATGCGCTTGATGTGCTGGCCAGCGCCGGCATCGCCACCGGCGCCTGCCGCAGCAAGAGCTGGGACGAGTTCAGCGCGGTCGGCGCACCGGCGCTGGCCATCGTGATCACGGTGTGCGACGCCGCGGCCGCGGAAACTTGCCCGACGTTCTTCGGCGCGGGCGCGGCAACGGCCGTTGCGCCGGCCAAGGTGCACTGGGGCTACGCCGACCCGTCCCGTGCCGAGGGTGGCGACGACAGCCAGCGCCGCGCGTTCGAATTGACGCGCCAGGCGATCGGCTTTCGCATGCTGCAACTGCTGGCCTTGCCGCTTCAAACCATGGACCGCGCGACGTTGCAAGACGCGCTGGTCGAGATCGGACGCCGCTGAGCGCGCATCAATGAACACCACCACCCTGGCCGCACAGGCCGCCACGCCGGCGCCGATGAGCGTCTTCGAGCGCTACCTCACCGTCTGGGTCTTGCTGTGCATCGTCGCGGGCGTCGCGCTCGGGCAGATGTTCCCCGGGCCGTTCCAGGCCATCGGGCGCATGGAAGTCGCCAAGGTCAACCTGCCGGTGGGCGCCCTGATCTGGGTGATGATCATCCCGATGCTGCTGAGGGTCGACTTCGGCGCCCTGCACCAGGTCGGCCAGCACTGGCGCGGCATCGGCGTGACGCTGTTCGTCAACTGGGCGGTCAAGCCGTTCTCGATGGCGTTGCTGGGCTGGATCTTCATCCGCCATGTGTTCGCGCCCTACCTGCCGGCCGACCAGGCGGACAGCTACGTCGCCGGGCTGATTTTGCTGGCCGCGGCGCCCTGCACGGCGATGGTGTTCGTCTGGAGCCGCCTCACCGGCGGCCACCCGCTGTTCACGCTGTCGCAGGTGGCACTCAACGACTTGATCATGGTGTTCGCCTTCGCACCCATCGTCGCCCTGCTGCTCGGGCTGTCGGCCATCGCCGTGCCGTGGGACACCTTGATCACCTCGGTGGTGCTGTACATCGTGGTCCCGGTGGCGCTGGCGCAGGTTTGGCGCAAGGCGCTGTTGCGGCGCGGCCAGGCGGCGTTCGACGGCGCGCTGGCGCGAATCGGCCCCTGGTCGATCACCGCGCTGCTGGCAACCTTGGTGCTGCTGTTCGCCTTCCAGGGCAAGGCCCTGCTCGCCCAGCCGCTGGTCATCGCGATGCTGGCGCTGCCCATCCTGATCCAGGTGTTCTTCAACGCCGGCCTGGCCTACTGGCTGAACCGCCGCCTGGGCGAATCGCACAGCGTGGCCTGCCCTTCGGCCTTGATAGGCGCCAGCAATTTCTTCGAGCTCGCCGTGGCGGCCGCCATCAGCCTGTTCGGCTTCGAGTCCGGCGCGGCACTCGCAACCGTGGTGGGCGTGCTGATCGAGGTGCCGGCAATGCTGCTGGTGGTGCGCATCGTCAACGCGACCAAGCCTTGGTACGAAGCCCGTGCGCGGGCCGGCTGACGCGCCGGTTCAGGGCGCCAGGCTTCAACCGTTTCTGGGTTCAACCCAAGGTCACGATTCGCCCGCCGGTCGCCGCCGCGTCCGCCGCATCGTGGGTGACCAGCATGGTCGGCAGTTGGGCGCGCCGCGCGAAGTCGAACACGAAGCGGCGGAAGTCTTCGCGCAAGGCGGCATCGAGCTTGCCGAAGGGTTCGTCCAGCAGCAAGGCCAGCGGGCGCGCCAGCAAGGTTCTGAGCACGGCGACGCGGGCGCGCTGGCCGCCCGACAACGTGGCGGGGTCGCGCGCCTCGAAGCCCGCCAGATCGGCGTCGGCCAGCGCCTGGGTCACGGCCTGCAGCCGTGGCCGGCGCCCCTTCACGCTGGCGGGCAGGCCGAACAGCAGGTTGCTCGCCACCGACAGGTGCGGGAACAGCAGGTCGTCCTGGAACAGGATGCCGACGCGGCGTTCATGCGCCGGCAAATCGTTGAGCCGCCGGGCCCCCAGCGTCACCTCGCCGGTGGCTGAAAACGGCGCGCCCAGAAAGCCGCCGATCCAGGCCAGCAAGGTCGACTTGCCGGACCCGCTGGCGCCCATCACCGTGAGGATCTCGCCGGGCGCGATGCTGGCCGAGAACCCATCGATCACGCTGCGCCCGGGCAGGCGGATGGACACCGCGCTCAGGCGCAAGGTCGGCGCGTCGACGCGGTCGGGCGTCACGCCATGGCCCTGCGGCGCCGGTAGACGATGGCCGGGATCGCCAGCGCCGCGACATACACGGCGAGCGGAAGCGTCGCCTGCAAGAACGTGAAGACGCCCAGGATGCGCCGGTCCGCGCCCGACGACAGCGTCACGGCTTCGGTCGTCAACGTGGCCATGCGCCCGGCGCCGGCAAACAAGGTCGGCAGGTACAGGCCGACGCTGACCGCGCAGCCGATCGCAAAGGCCACCAGCACCGGCCGCAGCAGCAGCGGCAGGCGCACCCGCAACAACACCGACCACGGGCCTGCCCCCAATGCCGCGGCGCTGCGTGCGTAGCGCGGATCGAGCGCGCGCCACGGGTCGGCCAGCGACAAAAAGACATACGGCAGCACAAACACGAAGTGCGACCACGCCACGGCGATCCAGCTCCCGTCCAGGCCCAGCCAAACCAGGCTCACCTGAAAACCGTACAGGAACGCAATTTGCGGCACCAGCAGCGGCGCATAGGCCAGCCACAGCGCGCGCCGCGTCGGCGGGTGCCGCAGGCGGGCCTCGCTTTCAAGGCAGGCGACCGCCAGCAACAGCGCCACGCCCGCGCTGCACAGCGCCAGCGAGACGGTGTTGCTGACGCTGCCCATGACCCGCGGGCCGTGCGTCGCCCAGGTCGCCAGGCTCATCTCTCCCGGCAGCACATCGGGGTAGCGCCAGGTCTGGGCAAACGACCACAACAGCATCGCGACGATCGACGCCACACCGAGCGCGAAGCAGATCGCGCTGAGCAGCGCACCCCCGCGCACCAGAGTTTCGGCCCAGCCGGCGCGGCCGCCGCGGTTGCACCAGGCGGTGCCCAGGCGCGCCACGACCCGCTCACCGATCCACCACAGGCCCAGCAGGCCCACGACCATCAGCAACTGCAGCGTGGCGGCGGCGGCGGCGGCAAAGTAGCGCGCCAGGTCGTAGTCGGCGAACCAGCGTGCCGCCAGCACGGCCAGCGGCGGCGGGTTGCCGGGGGCCAGGATCAGCCCGACCTCGACGTTGGAGACGCTGAACGCCAGCACCGCAAAGATCGGCAGGCGCAATTGCGGGTAGAGCAGCGGCAGTTGCGCCTTCAGCCAGCCGGTGGCGGTGCGGTAGCCCAGCGCGGCGGTGCTGAAATGCAGTTGCCGGTGCGGCACCTGGTTCAGCGCCGCCACGGTCATCAGGATGAGGTAGGGCACCTCCTTGAGCAACAGGCCCACGACCATCGCGATGCCTTGCGGGTCGCGCAGCGTCACCAGGTCCATGGGCGGCCGGTCCCAGCCGGTCAGGCCGGGGGAAATCAGGCGCACCAGCCAGCCGCTCGGCGCGGCCATGAAGGCGAACCCCACCGCCACCGCCACATGCGGCGTCGCCAGCATCGGCGAGACCCAGGCGCTGAGTTTTTGAAACACCGGCCGTTGCGACATCAACGCGCAAAACGACCCGGCCAAGCCCAGTGACAGCAAGGTCGCCGCCAGGCCGGTTTGCAGGCTCAGCCGGATCGACGTCAGCACCCCGGGCTGCTCGAACAAGGCGCGCCACGGCGCCAGCGACAGTTCGTGCCCGCCGATGGCCGGCAGCACACCGAACGCCGGCAACAAGGTGCCGACCAGCCCGGCCGCGACCGGCAGCATGAACAGCGCGATGGTCAGCCAGGGCGCCCATTGGATGAGCCCGGCGCCCGGCACCGGGTGGACGGCATCAGCGCGAATAGCGCTTTTCCCATTCGGCGGTGATGCGCGTCATCCAGCTCGCGTGCGGCTCCAGCAGCGCGGTGCCCAGCTCCTGCGGGGTCGGCATGCCCACCACGCCGGCCTTGGGCGCGAACAGGCGCCGCTGCGCGTCGCTCAGCTTGTTCATGTCCAGCACCGTGGCGTCGCCGAGCACGGTCGGGTCTTGCTGGCGCGCCTGCGCCACCGGGTCGAGCAGGAAGTTCGCGACCACCATCGCCGC
>JAYSVE010000151.1:0-2207 GCA_043718725.1 Methylibium sp. | reverse complement strand
GCATGCCCGGCAACACGGCCTGCGTCAGGGTGACGAGGCCGTAAACATTCACATCGAACATCGCACGCACCTGGGACGCGATGCCCTCCTCGATCGAGGCCTGGTAGCCATAACCGGCGTTGTTCACGAGCACGTCGATGCGGCCGAAGCGTTGCTCGGCGGCTTGCACCGCAGCGCACACCTGCTGGGCATCGGTGACGTCCAGCGCCAGCGCCAGCGCGCGCGGCTCGTGGCCACGCACCAGGTCTTGCATTTGCTTCGCGTCCCGGGCCGTGATGACGGCCCGCGCACCGCGCGCAAGCACCTGCTGCGCCAGTTCGCGGCCAAAGCCGCTGGAGCAACCGGTGATGAACCAGACGGGTGTTTCTTGCTTGTTCATGATCGTCATTCCTTGGGTGATGCCGCGCTGCCCGTGCCGTAGCGTTTTTCGATGGCCAGCCAGCGCGCCTGGTCCACGAACTTCTGCCGGTCTTCAAAGCCCAGGATGTCCTTCTCGGCGCCCGCCAGCGACCCTGCTTGCTGCAGGTGCGCCAGCGTGCGCTGCATCGCCAGCATGGCGGCTTGCAGCGCCGCGTTGGCATACAGCACGCCGGCAAAACCGAGCGCGGCAAAGTCCTCGCGCGGCAGCATCGGCGTCTTGCCGCCGTACACCACGTTGGCGATGTGCCGGCCGGGCACGGCCTGCGTGATGCGCTGCAGTTCGTGGCGCGAGGTGGGCGCTTCGACGAACAGCAGGTCGGCGCCCGCTTCCTTGTAGGCGGCCATACGTTCCAGCGCGGCATCAAAACCTTCCACGGCGCGGGCATCGGTGCGCGCCAGGATGAGGAAGTCGCTGCTGCGCCGCGTGTCGAGCGCGGCCTTGATCTTCTGCACCATCTCGCCACACGTGACCACGGCTTTGTTCTCGAAGTGGCCGCAGCGCTTGGGAAAAACCTGGTCTTCCAACTGGATGGCATTGGCGCCGGCGCGCTCAAACAGCTGCACCGTGCGCACCAGGTTCAGCGCGTTGCCAAAACCGGTGTCGCCATCGGCAATCAATGGCAGCTGCACGGCATCGCGCACGGCCGCCACATGCGCGGCCATTTCGGTGACTGAAGTCAAGCCCATGTCGGGCGCACCCAGGTTGGAGTTGGCGACCCCGGCCCCGGTCAGGTAGACGATGGGAAAGCCCGCCGCTTCGATGATGCGCGCGGCCAGCGCGTTGGCCGCGCCGGGGATCAGCAGGCCGGCGCCGGGTTGCAAGAGGGTGCGCAGGTCTTGTACGGGCGATGAAGGCATGGTGGGCTTGTCAGGACAGTGGGGCTGGCAGGTGCAAAGGCCAGCGGCTGGCGTCGCACATGAAAAAATTGATCGCTCAGATCGCTCAGATCGCTCAGTAGTGCCAGTGGGGCGGCACGGCGCCGGCGATGGGCGAACGGAAAGTCACCAACTGCTCGCGCCCTAAATTACCCAGGATCACGGTCTTCAGATCGGGGCCGCCAAAGGCCACGCTCGAGACATTGCCCAGCGTTCGCGTAACGCCGGCATAGACGTCGGCGATGGTCAACGTACCTTCAGCAAAGTGCGCCTCGGCGGTGTCGATCATGGCCTGGTC
Source organism: Methylibium sp. (assembly GCA_043718725.1). GTDB lineage: Bacteria > Pseudomonadota > Gammaproteobacteria > Burkholderiales > Burkholderiaceae_C > LGRD01. Next base: position 613 of record JAYSVE010000151.1, on the reverse strand, counting down.
GGGGTCTTCGATGATCAGTTGCACGCTGCCGTTAGCGCCCACGCGGATGACGCGGTTGGACACCACGCAGGCCACCCAGACACCCCCTTCGGCATCGAAGGCCAGGCCGTCGGGGAAGTCGCCGTTGTCGAAGCGGTGCACCACTTCTTTCGTGCCCAGTTTCCAGTCGGAAGCGCCACCGTTGATAGGAAAGCGCGACAGGCGGCGCCCATACGTTTCGTTCACATAAAGCCAGCGACCGCTGGGGTCGACACGGCATTCGTTGGTGAAGGCTATGTTGTCGGCCACGATGCGCGCGCCGCGGTTGTCGATGACGGCGATGAAGCCGTCCTGCGTGTGGGCGTTGAAGGCCTGCTCGCGCGGCACATGGCGCGTGCTCATCGAAATCCAGGTCCGGCCTGCGGCGTCGATGGTGACGAAGTTGGTGCTGGGCATCGGCTGGCCGTCAACCTCCATCAACAGCGGGCTCAATTGGCGCTGGTGGTCGATGCGCCAGACACCGCCGCCAGAGCTGGTGCCCAGGTTGGCGACCAGAAACTCGCGTTCGGGTGTGAGCGCGATGCCGTTCGTGAGGAAGCCTTCGGGCATGCCGTGCAGCGGCTGCCTGGGCTGG
>JAYSVE010000016.1:0-2451 GCA_043718725.1 Methylibium sp. | reverse complement strand
GGGCCGATCGAGGCGACCATCTGGTCCCGCTGCGCATCGGTGGCGCGCGGCATCAACAGGCCCACGCCCAGGTCGTAGCCGTCCAGCACCACGTAGGTCAACATCGCCAGGCCCATCAGCGCCATGAAGCGTGAGGTACATCGCCATCGACAGGGCGATTCGCGGCGCCGGCACCGACGAGGCCACGTCGGCCGTGCGCAGCAAGCCGTAGACGACGAAGGGCTGGCGGCCGATTTCGGTGACGTACCAGCCGGCGACGGTGGCGACCCAACCGGAGAAGCTCATCCCGGCCAGCAGCCACAGAAGCGGCCGCGGCAGCCCGGGCGCCGCCCAGCCACCCCGCCAGTACAGCCACAGCGCCAGCCACCTCGACGCCAGCATCAGCAAGCCGGTGCCGACCATGATTTGAAAGCCGAAGAAGACCGGCGCCACCGGCGGGTGCGCGCCCTTGAGTTCATTCCGGCCTTTGATCTCGCCGTTGAGGTCGTGGGTCAGGATCAGGCTTGCCAGTTTCGGCACTGCAAGCTCAAAGTGGTTGCTGCGCGTCTTCTCGTCCGGCCAGGCAAACAGCAACAGCGGCGCGCCGCGTTCGGTCGCCCACACGCCTTCCAACGCCGCCACTTTCTGCGGCTGGTGCTTCAGTGTGTTCAGGTCGTGCAGGTCGCCGACGACAACCTGCAGCGGGATCAACACCGCTCCCAGGGTCAGCCCGGCGCGCAGGACCTTGGGCGTGGAGCGGTTGGCCACGCCGCGCAGCCATTGCCAGGCGCTGACCCCGGCCAACAGAAAGGCCACGGTCAGCGCCGAAGCCAGCAGCATGTGCGCCAAGCGGTACGGGAATGACGGGTTGAAGACCACGTCCACCCAGCTCAGCACGTGGAACTCACCTTGGATGACCTCAAAGCCCGCGGGCGTTTGCATCCACGAGCCCAGGCTCAGAATCCAGAACGCGCTCATCGTGGCCCCGAAGGCCACCAGAAAAGTCGCCAGCAGGTGCACCCGTTCGCTCACCCGGCCGTGGTCGAACAGCATCACGCCGAGGAAGGTGGCTTCGAGGAAAAACGCCGTCAGCACCTCGAAGCCCAGCAGCGGCCCGGCGATGTTGCCGACGCGCTCTATGTAGCCCGGCCAGTTGGTGCCGAATTGAAAGCTCATCGTGATGCCGCTGACGACGCCCAGCGCAAAGGTCAGCGCGAACACCTTGGTCCAGAAGCGGTAGGCTGACGACCGGCCCCCCGACGCGGCCGTGCGCCAGCGGTGACAATCGCGGCATCATCGGCGACGCCGCGCCATGGCCCGTCGAGCAGCTTCATGGGCCACGGCCGGGGGCGGACCTTCAGGCCCACCGGGCCGCAAACATGATCACCTACCGAATCGATCTCTTCGACCTCAACGCGCATCTGTTCCGGGTGACGCTCAACATTCCCAAGCCGCTGCCGCGGCAACGCCTGAGCCTGCCGGTGTGGATTCCGGGCAGCTACCTGGTGCGCGAATTCGCCCGCCATGTCAGCGGCCTGCAGGCGCGCCAGGGCGGCCGGGCGGTGGCGCTGCGGCAACTCGACAAGGCCAGTTGGCAGGTGCAAGGCACGGCGCGCTCGGCATTGACGCTGAGCTATTTTGTCTACGCCTTCGACACCTCGGTGCGGGCCGCGTTTCTCGATGCCCAGCGGGGGTTCTTCAACGGCACCAGCTTGTGCCTGCGCGCCGAAGACCTGGAGGCCCAGCCCCAACGCCTGCAACTCGGGCGCTTGCCCAAGGGCTGGCTGGTCGCGACCGCGCTGCCGGCGGCGCAGGTCGATGCGGCAGGGCGTGGCAGCTACCTGGCCGCCGGCTACGACGAACTGGTCGACCACCCGGTGGAGCTGGGCGCCTTCTGGCGCGGCCGCTTCAAGGCGGGCGGCGTGGCGCATGAGTTTGTGATTGCCGGCGCGCTGCCCGACTTCGATGGCGACCGCTTGCTGGCCGACACCCAACGCATTTGCGAAACCCAGATTGCCCTTTGGCACGGCAAGGCCGGCCGCGCGGGTGCCACATCGCGCCCACCGTTCGAGCACTACGTGTTCATGCTCAACGCGGTGGAAGAAGGCCACGGCGGGTTGGAGCACCGCGCCAGCACCGCCTTGATCGCCCCCCGGCGCAGCCTGCCGCAGCGCGCCGTTGCCGACACCAGCGACGCCTACGTGAACCTGCTGGGGCTGATCAGCCACGAGTACTTCCACGCCTGGAATGTCAAGCGTTTGCGCCCGGCCGATTTCGAGGCGCTGGACTACTCCAATGAGAACTACACCCGGCTGTTGTGGTTCTTCGAAGGTGTGACCTCCTACTATGACGAGCTGCTGCTGCTGCGCGCCGGATTGATCGATCTGGATCACTACCTGCGCCTGTTGGCGCGCACCCTCAACGCCGTGGCCGCGACACCCGGGCGCCAGGTGCAAAGCCTGGCCGAATCGA
>JAYSVE010000150.1:0-2210 GCA_043718725.1 Methylibium sp. | reverse complement strand
GGCAAGGCGGTCGGACATTCATGGCTACCAGAGTTGAGAGTGGGCGGGATTGTACCCATCGCATCCGGGTGCTTGAGGTGTGACAATCCAGGGCTTTCATCGACCTCTGTTGCTGTTGCACACCCTGCATATGACCCTTCCTGCCTACGCCGCCTTGACCACCGTGTTCACCCGCCTGTACCGCTACCAGCATCTGGGTGCCTTCATGGGTTGGGACCAGGCCGCCATGATGCCCCCCGGCGGCAACGAGGCACGCAGCGCGGCACTGGCCGAATTGCAATTGCTGATGCACCAGACGCTCACTGACCCCGCCCTGCCCGCCCTCATGGCGCAAGCCAGCAGCGAAGCGCTGGATGACGACCAGCGCGCCAGCCTGCATGAGATGCGGCGCGACTGGCAGCCGGCCAACCTGCTGCCCGCGCGGCTGGTGGAGGCGCAGAGCCTGGCGGGCTCCCGGTGCGAGCATGCCTGGCGCACGCAGCGCAAAGGCAACGACTGGACCGGTTTTTTAGCGAACTTTCGGGAAGTGGTCACCTTGGCGCGCGAGGAAGCGCACACCCTGTCGCAGGCGCAAGGAGTGAGTCCCTATGACGCCCTGATGAACAAATATGAGCCCGGTACGCGCAGCGCGGACATTGACGCCATTTTTGGCGATGTCAAAACCTGGCTGCCCGGCCTGATTGCCCAGGTGCGTGACCGCCAGGCGGATGAACCCGTCATTCAGGCCCAAGGCCCGTTTGCGACCGAGGCGCAACGTGCGCTGGGCACCGACATCATGGGCTTGCTGGGTTTCGATTTTTCGGCGGGTCGGCTCGACATCTCGACCCACCCTTTTTGTGGCGGCGTGGCGCAAGATGTTCGCATCACCACGCGTTACAGCGACGACGATTTCATGCGCAGCATGATGGGCATTGTTCACGAGACCGGGCACGCCCGCTACGAGCAGCGTCTGCCGCGCGACAACGCCCACCTGCCGGTGGGGCGCGCCCGCTCGATGGGCATTCACGAGAGCCAAAGCCTGTCGTTTGAGATGCAACTGGGGCGCAGCCCGGCCTTTTTGGCCCTGATTTCGCCGTTGGTCAAGAAGCACTTGGGCGATCAACCTGCCTTTGATCCGGCCAACCTCGCCCGGCTGTACACCCGCGTCAACCCCGGCTTCATTCGGGTGGACGCCGACGAGCTGACCTACCCTGCGCACGTGATCCTGCGCTACCGCATTGAACGCGAGCTGATCGAAGGCGGCGCGCGGGCCGAAGACATCCCGGCACTGTGGGACGAAGGCATGGCTTCGCTGCTGGGCGTCGACACGCGGGGCAACTACCGCAACGGCTGCCTGCAGGACGTGCACTGGCCTTCCGGCCTGTTCGGCTACTTCCCTTGCTACACACTGGGCGCCATGTATGCCGCGCAGTGGTTTGCCACCATCCGACGCGGCGTGCCCGATCTGGACGCACGCATCTCGGGCGGCGACCTGGCGCCGGTGTTCGACTGGCTGCGCGACAACATCTGGACCCAGGGCAGCCGCTTCACGACCGCCGAACTGGCGCTGCGCGCCAGCGGCGAGGTGTTGAACCCGGCGCACTTCAGGCGACACCTCGAAGCGAGATACCTCGGTTGACGCATAGCGAGCGGCTCGCGCCGCTCCTGGGTTCGGCGGCTCAGGCCGTGTCTCAGCCTCTCAGGCCGCCTTTCGGGCCGGGCGCTTGGCAGCCGCCTTGGCCGAGGGGTTGACGGCCGGCGCGGCGGTCTTGGCGGCCGTCTTCGCGGCCGCGCCCCTGGACAGCTTGGCCACCTGCGCCGACAACTCGTCGATGCGACCCATCAGCGCGCTCACGTCCTTGGCCGACGGCACACCGAGCTTGCCCAGCGCCTTGGCGGTGCGGTCCTCGAAAATGCTTTCCAGCTTGTCCCATTGCTGGCCGGCCTTGGACTGCACCTCGCTGGCCATTCCGGTCATCTTCGCCGTGACTTCGCTGAACTTGTCTTCGGCGACGCCCTGGGTCTTTTTCTGCAGCGACGCGCCTTCCTTCACCAGCGCGTCGAACACCTTGCCGCCTTCGGCCTGGGCCTTGGAGAACGCACCCATGCCGGCCAGCCAGATCTGCTGGGCCGATTCCTTGACCGAACCGGCCAGCGCGCTGTCGAACAGGCCAGCGGCCCCGGTGGCTTGCTTTTCAGCCATTTGCTTGAGTTTCTTGACCATGGTGATG
>JAYSVE010000149.1:0-2212 GCA_043718725.1 Methylibium sp. | reverse complement strand
GTGCTGCATTCGCGCACCTGGCATGCGGCGATGGACGCCATTCAATTCGGCCGCGTGCCGGTGGTGGCGGTGCTGCACGGCGCGGTGGTCGGCGGCGGGCTTGAAATTGCCGCCAGTGCGCACATCCGCGTGGCCGAGGCAGGCACCTACTACGGCCTGCCCGAAGGCCAGCGCGGCATCTTCGTCGGCGGTGGCGGCTCGGCGCGGCTGCCGCGGCTGGTGGGCGTGGCCTGCGTGGCCGACATGATGCTGACCGGCCGCGTGCTCGACGCCCAAGAAGGCCTGGCGCGCGGCCTGGCGCAATACCTCGTGGCCGACGGTGAGGGCTTTGCCAAGGCGATGGCGCTGGCGCAAAAAATCGCCACCAACGCGCCGTTGTCGAACTACGCCGTCATGCAGGCCTTGCCGCGCATTGCCGACCTGTCACAGCCCGACGGGCTGTTCGTCGAGTCGCTGATGGCGGCCATCGCCCAGGGCGACGAGGCGGCCAAGATCCGGGTTCGCGCCTTTCTCGAAAAGCGTGCCGGCAAGGTGCAAAAGCAATGACCCCCGCGGCGCCGCGCTACCGCGCGCTGCCGCTGGGCGGCTCGCTGTCGGCCACGTTCAGCGCGCGTGCCGACGGCAGCACGCTCGTCACCTCGACCGAGCCGCTCGCACCCTACCCGCGGCGCCTGACCGAACGGCTGTTGCATTGGGCCGAACAAGCGCCCGATCGCACGCTGGCCGCCAAGCGCGTGGGCGGCGGCGACTGGCGCCGCATCAGCTACGCCCAGGCGTTGCGCGGCGCACGCGGCATCGCCCAGGCCTTGCTCGACCGCGGGCTGTCGGCCGAGCGGCCGGTGGCGATCCTGTCCGACAATGACCTGGAGCACCTGCTGCTGAGCCTGGGCGCGATGCTGGCCGGCGTGCCGTTCGCGCCGATCTCGCCGGCCTACTCCACCGTCTCGCAGGACTACGGCAAGTTGCACCACCTCTTCGAGGTGCTGACACCCGGGCTGGTGTTCGCCGCCAGCGCCACCGGCTACGCCAAGGCGATTGCCGCCGTGGTGCCCGCCGCCACGCCGGTGGTGTTGACCCACGGCGCCATCGACGGCCGTGCCACGCTGGCCTTCGACGAACTGCTGTCGACCGTGCCCGGCGCGCAGGTCGACGCCGCGCACGCGCGGGTCGGCCCCGACACCATCGTCAAGTTCCTGTTCACCTCCGGCTCGACCAAGCTGCCCAAGGGCGTGATCAACACCCAGCGCATGCTGTGCAGCAACCTGCAGATGATCCTGCAGTGCTTCCCCGGCCTGGGACAGACGCCGCCGGTGCTGGTCGACTGGCTGCCATGGAACCACACCTTCGGCGGCAACCACAACGTCGGGCTGACGATCTACAACGGCGGCACGCTCTACATCGACGAAGGCAAGCCGACGCCGCAGCACATCGGCGAAACCCTGCGCAACCTGCGCGAGATCGCGCCCACGGTGTACTTCAACGTGCCCAAGGGCTTCGAGGAAATCGCCAACGCGCTGGAGCTCGACACGCCCCTGCGCGAGCACTTCTTCAGCCGCGTCAACATGCTGTTCTTTGCCGGCGCGGGGCTGTCGCAGCCGGTCTGGGACAAGCTCGACCGCATGGCCGAGCAGGCCTGCGGCGAGCGCATCCGCATGCTCACCGGCCTGGGCATGACCGAGACGGCACCGTTCGCGATGTGCGCCAACGCGGTCGGGGTGAAGTCCGGCCACATCGGCCTGCCCGCGCCCGGGATGACGCTCAAGCTGGTCACTGTTGCCGGCAAGACCGAGGTGCGCTACCGCGGCGCCAACGTCACCCCTGGCTATTGGCGCAACCCGGCGCAGACGGCCGAGTCGTTCGACAACGAAGGCTTTTATTGCAGCGGCGACGCGGTCAAACCCATAGACCCGGCGCAACCCGAGATCGGCTTCGCGTTCGACGGCCGCATTGCCGAAGACTTCAAGCTCGCCACCGGCACCTTCGTGTCGGTCGGCCCGCTGCGCGCCAAGATCATCGCCGCCGGTGACCCCTTTGTTCAGGACGTGGTCGTGGCCGGCGTCGACCGCAACGAGCTTGGCCTGCTGATCTTCCCGCGCCTGGACAGTTGCCGCGCGCTGGCCGGGCTGCCCGCGGGCGCACCAACCGTCGACGTGCTGGGCGCCGCGCCCGTGGCCGCGTTCTTCCAGACACTCGTCGACCAACTCCAGCGCAG
>JAYSVE010000148.1:0-5100 GCA_043718725.1 Methylibium sp. | reverse complement strand
CGTTCGATGGGTCCTGGGGCTACCAGCCGATCAGCCTGTACGCGCCGACGGCCCGCTTCGGCGACGCCGCGGGGTTTCGCCGCTTTGTCGAGCGCTGCCATGAACAAGGCCTGGGCGTCTTGCTCGACTGGGTGCCGGCGCACTTTCCGGCCGACGCCCACGGGCTGGCCAACTTCGACGGTACGCAGCTGTACGAATACGCCGACCCGCGCGAAGGCTTCCACCAGGACTGGAACACCCTGATCTACAACTTCGGCCGTACCGAGGTGAGCAACTTCCTGGTCGGCAATGCGTTGTTCTGGCTGGAGCGCTACAACGTCGACGGGCTGCGGGTCGACGCGGTCGCCTCGATGCTTTACCGCGACTACAGCCGCAAGGCCGGCGAGTGGATCGCCAACGCCCAAGGCGGTCGCGAAAACCTCGAGGCCATTGCCTTCCTGCGCCGCATGAACGAAGTGGTGGGCGTCGAAAGGCCTCAAGGCGTGACGCTGGCCGAGGAGTCGACGGCATTCCCGTCGGTTTCGCGCCCCACCTACACCGGCGGCCTGGGCTTCCACTACAAATGGAACATGGGCTGGATGCACGACACGCTGGCCTACATGGCGCGCGACCCCATTCACCGCAAACACCACCACAACGAGATGACCTTCGGGCTGGTGTATGCATTCAACGAGAACTTCGTGCTGCCGATCTCGCACGACGAGGTGGTGCACGGCAAGGGCTCGCTGCTCAACAAGATGCCCGGCGACCGCTGGCAAAAGTTCGCCAACCTGCGCGCCTACTTCGGCTTCATGTTCGGCCACCCGGGCAAGAAGCTGCTGTTCATGGGTTGCGAGTTTGGCCAGGAACAGGAATGGAACCACGACCACAGCCTGGACTGGCACCTGCTGGCCGACCGGCAACACGCGGGCGTGCAACGCCTGGTGCGTGACCTGAACCACCTCTACCGCAACACACCGGCGCTGCACCAGCGCGACTTCGACGCCAGCGGTTTCGAATGGATCGCGCACGACGACAGCGATCGTTCGGTGCTCAGCTTCATGCGCCGTGGGGCTGATCGCGACAGCCTGATCGTGGTGCTGTGCAACTTCACGCCGACCATCCAGCGCCACTACCGCGTCGGCGTCCCCAGCGCCGGCCTGTACCGGGAACGCATCAACACCGACTCGGCGCATTACGGCGGCAGCAACGTCGGCGCGCCGTTCGGGGAGATCACCGCGGGCGCTGTCGGCGCCCATGGCCGGCCCTGTTCGATCGAGCTGGATTTGCCGCCGCTGGCCACCGTCATCCTCGAATGGCAAGCCTGACGCCGCTGGTGGCCGGCCGACCCTGGCCACTGGGTGCGCATCGGGACGAGACGGGAATCAACTTCGCGGTGTTCTCGGCCCACGCGCAGCGCATCGAGCTGTGCCTGTTCGACGCCGACGGGCGCCAGGAGCTGTCGCGCACGCCCTTGCCGGGACGCACCCATGGCGTCTGGCACGGCCACCTGCCTGGCGCGGCGCCGGGCCTGGTGTATGGCCTGCGCGCACACGGACCCTGGCGTCCGGACCGCGGGCATCGCTTCAACCCGCACAAGCTGCTGCTCGACCCGTATGCGCGCGAGATCGTCGGCGAGTTCGAGTGGCGGCCCGACCATTTCGGCGCCGACCCGCAGCACCCGCAACACCTGGACCTGCTCGACAACGCGGCGCATGCGCTCAAGGCCCGGGTGGTGGTCGACGCCTTCGACTGGGGCGACGACCGAGCGCCGAACACGCCACTGGCGCAGACCGTGCTGTACGAGTTGCATGTCAAGGGCTTCACACGGCTGCATCCGCAGGTGCCGCAGGCGCTGCGCGGCAGCTTCGCCGGCCTGGCGAGCGATGCGGCGCTGGCGCACCTGAAAAGCCTCAACATCACGGCCGTGAGCCTGTTGCCGGTGCACCAGCCCATCGACGAACAGCGGCTGGTCAGGCTGGACCTGAGCAACTACTGGGGCTACAACTCGATCGGGTTTTTCTGCCCCAGTCCGCGGCTGGCCTCGGCCGCGGCGCAGGGTTCGGGGCGCCTGGTGCGCGACGAGTTCCGCGCCATGGTCAAGCGGCTGCACCAGGCGGGCATCGAGGTCATCCTCGACGTCGTCTTCAACCACACGGCCGAAGCCGACGAGCACGGGCCGACCCTCAGCTTTCGCGGCCTGGACAACGCCAGCTACTACCGGCTGCCGCCGCACCAGTTGGCCCACTACGAGAACCACAGCGGCTGCGGCAATACCCTCGACCTGCGCCGCCCCCGGGTGTTGCAACTGGTTCTGGACAGCCTGCGCTACTGGGTGCAAGAGATGCATGTCGACGGCTTTCGCTTTGACCTGGCGCCGGTGCTCGGGCGCACCGACCATGGCTTCGACCCCCACGCGCCGTTCTTTGCGGCGCTGGCCCAGGACCCGCTGCTGGCGCGCGTCAAGCTGATCGCCGAGCCTTGGGACGTCGGACCGGGCGGCTACCAGGTGGGTGCCTTCCCGGCCGGCTGGCTCGAATGGAACGACCATTTCCGCGACGCGATGCGCAGCTTCTGGGTCCAGGGCAGCAGCACGCGCGGCGACTTCGCGTTGCGGCTGTGCGGCTCGTCGGACATCTTCCAGGCGCGCGGTCGCGCGCCGGGAGAGTCGGTCAACTACTGCGTTTCGCACGACGGCTTCACGTTGCGCGACATGCTCAGCTTCAACGCCAAACACAACCTGGCCAACGGCGAGAGCAACCGCGATGGCCACAACCACAACCGCAACTGGAACTGTGGTGTCGAGGGCGCGACCGACGACGCCGCGGTCAACGCGCTGCGCGGGCGCCTGCAGCGCGCCCTGCTCGCGACCACGTTGTTGGCGCAAGGCACCCCCATGCTCGCCGCCGGCGATGAGCTCGGGCACACCCAGGGTGGCAACAACAACCCGTATTGCCAGGACAACGAGATCACCTGGATCGACTGGTCGCGCGCCGACACGGACCTGCTGGCCTTCACTCAACACGTTCTCGGGTTGCGGCGCAGGCTCTTGCCGCTGGGCGAACGCTGGTACGACGGCCTGAGCAATCTGCGCGGCGTGCACGACCTGGCCTGGCTCAGCGCCGATGGCACGGCGCTGGTCGGCGAAGCCTGGCGCGATCCCGGCAGCCGGGCGCTGGGCTGCCTGATCGGCGAGCCGGCGCACGCCGCGCAGCCGCTGCTGCTGCTGGTCAATGCCGAGGCGGTTGAGCATCGTTTCGCATTGCCGTCCGGGCGCTGGCAGGCGCTTCTTGACAGCACCCAGGCGACCGGCGTTCCCCTGAACCGCGGCGACGCCGAATCGGCGTTCACTTTGCCGCCGCGCAGCCTGGTCTTGCTGACATCGGTTCTTGACGAACCCGCCGCGCAGAGCGTGCCCAAGGGCTAGCGAACAGCCTCTTCCACCGGAGCCCATCGATGCGTTTTCCCCGTGCCAGCGGCGTGTTGCTGCATCCCACGTCGCTGCCCGGCCCGAGTGGCTCGGGTGATTTCGGACCGGCCGCGTACCACTTCGTCGACTGGCTCGTGGGCGCCGGGCAAACGCTTTGGCAGATCCTGCCGCTGGGCGGCATCGGGCCGGGCAACTCGCCCTACATGAGCAGCTCGGCATTTGCCGGCAACCTGCTGCTGATCGACCTGGGCGAGTTGCAAAGCCGCGGCTGGCTGCAGCCCGCGGACCTGGTCGCAAGCATCGCGTTCAACGAACGAAGGTTGGACTTCGGCGCCGTGGTGCCGTGGCGCATGGCGCGCCTGGAATGCGCCGCGCGGGCGTTCGCACGTTGCGCCTCGGCGGCCGAGCGCGCCGACTTTCACGCCTTTTGCGAACGCCACAAAAGCTGGCTCGACGACCACGCGTTGTTCATGGCGCTGGCCCGGCGCTTCAGTGGGCGCGACTGGTGCGACTGGGGCGCCCCGCTGGCCCGGCGCGACCCGGCGGCGCTGGCCGCCGCGGCGGCCGAGCATGCCGAACAAATCGCCTTCTGGAAGTTTTGCCAGTGGTGTTTCTTCCGCCAGTGGCTCAACCTGAAGGCCTACGCGAATCAACACGGCGTCGAGGTCATCGGTGATGCGCCCATCTTCATCGCCTACCAAAGTGCCGAAGTCTGGGCGCGCCAGGAACTGTTCGACCTGGACGCCCAGGGCAAGCCCTCTGTTGTGGCCGGTGTGCCGCCCGACTTCTTCAGCCAGACCGGCCAGCGCTGGGGCAACCCGCTGTACCGCTGGCGCGCACATGCAAAGGAAGGCTATGCCTGGTGGGTGGAGCGGATTCGGCGCACGTTCGAGTTGGTCGACATCGTTCGCATCGATCACTTTCGCGGCTTTGCCGGGTACTGGGAGATACCGGCCACCGAACCCACCGCCATCCATGGCCGCTGGCTGCCGGGACCGGGCGCGCCGTTGTTCAAGGCGATTGCCGCGGCGCTGGGGCCGATGCCCATCATTGCCGAAGACCTGGGCGTGGTCACGCCCGACGTCGTGGCCCTGCGCAAGAAGTTCGGCCTGCCCGGCATGCGGGTGCTCCAGTTCGCCTTTGGATCGGGCAGCGACAACAGCTTCTTGCCGCACAACTTAGAGTCGGACACCGTGGTCTATGCCGGCACCCACGACAACGACACGACGCTGGGCTGGTGGGCCAGCGCCTCGGCCGCCGAACGTCAGCACGTGCTCGACTACTTGGGCACCGATGGGGCCGAGATCCATTGGGACCTGATCCGCGCCGCCTGCGCCAGCGTGGCCGACACCGCGGTGCATGCCATGCAGGATGTGCTGGGCCTGCCGACCGAGCACCGCATGAACTTCCCAGGCAGGGCCGAAGGCTACTGGGAGTGGCGCTTCGGTTGGGACCAGGTGCGGCCCGAGCACGCGCAGCGGCTGGCCAAGCTGTGCGCGTTGTACGGCCGGAAATAGACCCACCCCCGGAGCGGCTTCGCCGCACCCCCTCAAGGGGGCAACACCGGCGGCCCGGCAAAGCCGGCTCCGCGGTGACCCACCCCCGCAGCGGCTTCGCCGCACCCCCTCACGGGGGCTGAGCCCGGACACGAAAGGTCCCGTGGACCTTTCGTGCCTGGAGAAGGGCCGGGC
>JAYSVE010000147.1:0-2214 GCA_043718725.1 Methylibium sp. | reverse complement strand
CCGCCCGCGCGGCCTGCGTTGTCGGGCGGCGCTGCAGCGTCGGGTTGGCAGGGTCGAACTGTTCGGCCACACGCCCGCGCACCTTCCACATGTTGCCGCGGTAGTCGATGGCCATCGAGGTGAGGCGGTCGAAGGGCCGCGAGCCGTAGCCGATGAAGCCGCCGGGCATCAGGTCGCGCACCTTGGGCAGGCCCAGCACCTGCACCGCGCTGAGGTCGCGCAGAATGCCTTGCGCGGTGATGTCGAAGTGCACCCCCCAGGTGTAGACCGCGCCGTCGTCGGTGAGCACCACGAACAGGCCTTGCTCGGCCAGGATCTTGCGGATCTGCACGCCCGGCTTCAGGTCCAGCCCCGCGATCTGCGTCGGCAACGGGCTGCCGCCCCGGTAGGCGCCCGACACATCGCCGTCGGTGTAGGCGAACGGCGCTTCGGAGGGGAAGCTGCCCCAGGTCCACACCGTGCCGTCGCGCTTGGTCACCACGGCGTCGTTGTCACGCGCGTTGATCTGGACCACGTTGCTGAGCTCACCCCCGCCCGTGGCCAGCACCGCCGCCGGGCTGTTGCGCACGCTCGTCTTCACGCCGTCGCCCAGCAGGCCAAAGCCCCAGCTCGAACCCCACGAGAACACCCGCCCATCCTCCAGCAGGGCGTACGACGCGGTGTTGGTGGCCGCCACCGCGATGGCCGGCAACGGCAGCGTCACCTTGACCGGTGTTTCCGAACGCACCAGGGCCGGACTGCCCACGCCTTGCCCAAGCTGGCTGTACGAGTTGTCGCCCCAGGTGTAGACCGTGCCGTCGGCCAGCCGCGCCACCGTGTGGGAGAAGCCGCCCGCCACATGCGTCACGACCGAAGTGGTGCCGGAAAAGACGATCTCCACCGCCGCACCCGCACCGCTGCGCGTGCCCAGGCCCGTGGTGCCGTCGCCCAGTTCCCCGGCGACGTTGTCGCCAAAGCCATACAGCTTGGACTGCGAGTTGGCCGCATTGGCCTTCAGGAACACCCCGCCGTGGCCCAGGTTGCCGAAGACACCGAACACCCGCCCGGGCAGCTTGCGCGGCGACTCCGAGCCGATCGGGCGGCCCAGCTTGTCCTCGGCGACCCAGCCGGACACGGTGGTCACGGCTTCGCCCCCCGGCTTGAGCGAGGCATCGAACAAATAACCCTCGTAGCGCGAACTGCCGTAGTTGACGACCTTGGGCAGCAACCCGATCGCGTCCTGGGTGCCGAAACGCTCGGACTGTTCGGCCAGCGCCGAGGTCAGCTCGCCGGTCAGCGTGTTCGGGTCGTAGGTGCGGCGCGCCGCGTCCACGGCCTTGTCCGCGCCGCGCAGGCCATCGAGCTTGCCGTCCAGCAGGTCTTCACTGAGTTGCTTGATGGCCGCCAGCGTCGGCGCCGACTCGCCCGGGTTGAACATCGCCGCCTGCTTGGAGAACGCGCCGTTGACCAGGCCGTAGATGCCGCGCGGGTTCGAGGTAATTTGGCCCCTCACCGAGGGCGACTTGATGAACGGCAGCCGGGTGATGTCGTCCACCGCCAGCACGGTGGGGAACTGCTGGTTCAGCAGCGTGCGGACCCGGTCGTTGGCGGCACGGATCTCGGCCACGGTCGGGATCGGGCCGGCGGCTTTCTCCGCGGTCGAGCCTTCATTGAGCAAGCGGTAGGCGGTTTCGGTGAACGGCGTGATGCCGATGTTCTTGTCGATGCGCGGGACCCAGGTGCGAATCACCTGGCCGGCGGGGAAGGGCACGAAGGCGTCCTTGCCTTCTTCGAAGTAGCTCGCATCGGCGGCGCCGCGCAGCTCCAGGTAGAGCGGGCCCTGGTAGCCCTTGCGGGTCTGGATCGTGACCATGCCCGAGCTCGGGTCGGTCAGCGCCTGGCCGTTGCCCACCGGGCTGCCGTCGGGGTACTTGACGACGAGCAAGGCGTTGCGGAACTGGCCGAAGTCGCCGCCGGCGCCGACGCCACCGTCGCCGTCGGCCCCCACGCCGACACCGGCGCCGGCGCCGTCGCCGCCGCCACCGACACCCCCCCCGCCGTCACCGCCGGACAGCGTCCAGTCGAGATTGCCGCTGGCGGCAAAGCCGCTGTAGACGCCCTCGGGGCGCTCCGTGGGGGCGCTCGCGTCGCCGCCCCCGCCACCGCAGGACAGCAGGCCGGCCACTGCGGCGCAATAGAAAATGGAGCGCGCCGCGGACTGTGCGGCCGTGGGGC
>JAYSVE010000146.1:0-2216 GCA_043718725.1 Methylibium sp. | reverse complement strand
CCATGTCGCTGGCATACGGCACCAGCGTGTCGGCAAGTTCGTCCCAGTTGAGAAAGCGGTTGCCCTCTTCGGGTTTGCGCCGCCACGAACCGAGATGGACTTCATAGATGCTCATCGGCGCGTCCAGCGCGTTGGCCCGTTGGCGTGGCGCGGACGCGGGCGCGAGCGACGGCATGCGGGCCACCACGCTGGCGGTGGCCGGACGCATTTCGGCCTGCAAGGCATACGGGTCGGACTTGAGCGGCAGCACCGCGCCGGCGCGCGCGCGGATCTCGTACTTGTAGCGCGCGCCGGCGCCCACGCCGGGCAGGAAGATTTCCCACACGCCGCATTCGCGCCGCAGCCTCATCGTGTGGCGGCGCCCGTCCCAGCCGTTGAAATCGCCGACCACGCTGACCCTCGCGGCGTTCGGCGCCCAGACCGCGAAGCTCGTGCCCGCAACGCCTTCCATCAGGCGCTGGATCGCGCCGAGGGCCTCATAGGGGCGCAGGTGCGAGCCCTCGGCCATCAGCCACACGTCCATGTCGCCCAGTACCGGGGCAAAGCGGTACGGGTCGTCGACGATGCTCTGCTGGCCATCGGCCCAGGCGACTTGCAGGCGGTAGTCGGGCCGCGTCGTGACGCTCAGCAGGCCTTCAAAGAAGCCGTCTTCGTGGCGCGGGTCAAGGACCGCCAGCGACGCGCCGGTGCGCGCCTCCAGCACCGTCAGCCGGGCGGCGCCGGGCAGGAAGGCGCGCAGCCAGAAGCGCTGGCGTTCGTCCTGGTGCACGCCCAGCACCGAGAACGGGTCGGCGTGACTGGCCGCCCTGAGCTGGTCGATTTCATGCGCCGCAAGCACGGTGTGGGTTCTCTCTGGTGGGGTTGTGGGTGAGGATTTGCGCCAGGCCCGCCGACGCTCAACGGGTCGCGGGCTCGACGTTCCAGATCTGCCGAGCGTACTCGCGAATCGTGCGGTCCGAAGAGAAGCTGCCCATCCCCGCCACGTTGCTGATGGCGCGTGCCGCCCACGCGCCCGGGTTGCGGTACAGGCTGTCGACACGCTGCTGGGTGGCAACATAGGCCGCGTAGTCGGCCAGCAGCAGGTAGTGGTCGCCGCCCCACAGCAGCGAGTCGACCAGGCCACGGTAACGCGCCGGCTCGTCGGCCGAGAAGGCGCCGCCGGCGATGGCGTCCAGCACCGCCTTCAGCGCGGCATTGGCTTCGTAGTAGCGCATCGGCTGGTAGCCGCTTTGCTTCAAGGCAACGACCTCGGGGGTGCGCAGGCCGAAGATGAAGATGTTGTCGTCTCCGACGTTCTGGCGGATCTCGATGTTGGCGCCATCGTCGGTGCCTATCGTCAGCGCGCCGTTGAGCGCCAGCTTCATGTTGCCGGTGCCCGAGGCCTCGGTGCCGGCGGTTGAAATCTGCTCCGACAGGTCGGCGCCGGGCATGATGAGCTCGGCCACCGACACCCCGTAGTTGGGAATGAACACGACCTTCAGCCGGCCCGCCACGCGCGGGTCGTTGTTGACGACCGCGCCGACGTCGTGAACCAGCCGGATGATGGTCTTGGCCATGTGGTAGCTCGACGCCGCCTTGCCCGCAAAGATCACCGTGCGCGGCACCCAGTCGGCGCCCGGGTCGGCCACGATGGCCTGGTAGCGCGTCACCACGTGCAGCAGGTTGAGCAACTGGCGCTTGTATTCGTGGATGCGCTTGACCTGCACATCGAACAGGCTGGCGCCATCGACCTGAATGCCTGTGGCGCTGTGGATGTGTTGGGCGAGCCGCTCCTTGTTGGCGCGCTTGATGGCCATGAAGCGCGCTCTGAAAGCCGCGTCGTCCTTGTGCCGATCCAGCCCGCGCAAAAGGTCCAGGTCGAGCCGCCAGGCGCCGCCCAGCGTCTGGTCCAGCAGCCCCGCAAGTGACGGGTTGGCCTGCGCCAGCCAGCGGCGCGGCGTGACGCCGTTGGTCATGTTCGTGAAGCGCTCCGGCCACAGGCTGGCGAAGTCGGCGAAGATGGTCTTGACCAGAAGCTCGGAGTGCAATGCCGACACACCGTTGACCTTGTGGCTGCCGACGATCGAGAGATGCGCCATGCGGACCCGCCGCTCGCCGTTTTCGTCGATCAGCGACAGCCGGCCCAGGAAGGCCAGGTCGCCCGGGTGCTGGCGGTTGGCGAAATCGAGAAACTCCTGGTTGATGCGGAAGATGATCTCCAGATGGCGCGGCAGCAC
>JAYSVE010000145.1:0-5112 GCA_043718725.1 Methylibium sp. | reverse complement strand
GGCGTTTCTGCGCCCGGTGCGGCACCGCGACAACCTGGTGGTGTGGACCGGCGCGCAAATCACCCGCGTGTTGCTGGAGGCGCCGGCCGCGCCCGGCGCTGCGCCAGGCACGCGCCGCGCGATCGGCGTTGAAGTGTTGCGCTCTGCCGGCGGCGAGGCCGTGCAGGCTCGGCTGCCCACGTCCGGCGGCGAAGTGTTGTTGTGCGCCGGCGCGGTGGGCACGCCGCAGTTGCTTCAGCTCTCGGGCATCGGCCCGGCGCCCTTGTTGCAAAAGCTGGGGCTTGGCGTCGAGCACCACCTGCCCGGCGTCGGCGAAAACCTGCAAGACCATTTGCAGGTCCGCGCGGTGTTCCAGGTTGAGGGCGTGACGACGCTCAACACCCAGGCGCATTCACTGTGGGGCAAGGCCCGGATCGGCCTGGAGTACGCCTTGCGGCGCAGTGGGCCGATGAGCATGGCGCCGTCGCAACTCGGGGCCTTTACCCGCAGCGACCCGGCGCAGCCGCACGCCAACCTCCAGTACCACGTGCAACCGCTGTCGCTCGATGCCTTCGGCCAGCCGCTGCACGCCTTCAACGCCTTCACCGCCAGCGTGTGCAACCTCAATCCCACCAGCCGTGGCCGTGTCCAGGTCACGTCGGCCGACCCCACCCGGCCCCCGAGCATCGCGCCGAACTACCTCGCCACCGACACCGACCGGCGCGTGGCCGCGGACAGCCTGCGCATCACCCGCGCCATCGTCGCCCAGCCGGCATTGGCGCGCTACCAACCGGTCGAGTTCAAGCCCGGTGTGCAATTCCAGAGCGATGCGGAACTGGCCAGGCTCGCCGGCGACATCGGCACGACGATCTTTCACCCCGTCGGCACGGCCAAGATGGGCCCGCGAGCCGACCCGATGGCGGTGGTCGATGCGCGCTTGCGCGTGCACGGGGTGCAGTCCCTGCGCGTGGTCGACGCCAGCGTGATGCCCCGAATCACCAGTGGCAACACCAATGCGCCGACGTTGATGATCGCCGAGCGTGCGGCCGGGTGGCTACTGCAAGACGCAGTCCGGAACTGAACGCTTGCGCGCAAGTCGCGTGAGTGATGCAAGGCAACCCCCTCAAGCCACGACTCACGCACGGGTCTCCCGGGAGTTGAGTTAGCGCCCCTCGGGGGAAGGAGCGCAGCGACTGGGGGGCCGACTCACGCACGGGTCTCCCGGGCGATGAGTTAGCGCCCCTCGGGGGCAGGAGCGCAGCGACTGGGGGGCCCTATCAGGACAGCAGTTGTTTGCGCGCGCGATGCATGCGCACGAACAGGTTGTCCTCGCTGATGCCCAGGCGGGCACACACCGCTTCGGTCGATTGTTCTTCCAGCACGCGCAGGCGCATGGCGTCGCGCAGGCCGGCCGGCAAGGCCTCGATGCGGGTCAGCACCAGGGCCAGCAGCTGGCGTTGCTCGGCCACCTCGTCGGGCCGCGGCTGCGGGCATTCGATGGCCAGCGCGCCGCCGTCCTGGGTGTCGTCGTCGAGCTGGTCGACGCCGGCCGTGCGGCGCACCGAGTCGACGATCTTGTACTTCAGCACCGCGGTCAGCCAGGAGCGCAGTGCGGCCCGGCCGGCGAAGGTCGCCCGGCCCGAGATCACCGCTTCGAACACGTCGTGCACCGCGTCTTCGGCCAGCAGCGGGTCGCGCAGCCGGGTCTTGGCGAAGCGCACCAGGTAGCTGCGGTGCGACACCATCTCGGCCCACGCCACGGTGGGTGTGAACGACGGCAGCGAACCGGGGTTGAGCGTGGCGGTGGCATTCATCGGGCGGGTCTCCTGCACAGCGGGTTTGGCGATGAATGAACTGTGGCCGCGGCACCTCGCGCCACTGTCACCGAAGCTCACAGGAAGATCACATTTGTGTAAGAACGGCCGGCGGCGGCACGACAATCCGGGCATGCTCACGCCCCGCCCCGCCACCATCCTGGTCGCAGAAGACCAGACCGACATCCGCGACCTGCTGGTGTTGAACTTGCGCGGCGCCGGTTATGACGTGACCGCCGTGGCCGACGGCGTGGCCGCGCTGGCGAGCCAGAACGAGCAGAGCAGCGACCTGCTGGTGCTCGACCTGATGATGCCCGGCATGGACGGCCTGGAGGTGTGCAAAGCGCTGCGGGCACGCGGGCGCGGCACGCCGATCCTGATGCTGACGGCCAAGTCCACCGAACTGGACCGCGTGCTCGGGCTGGAACTGGGCGCCGACGACTACCTGACCAAGCCTTTTTCACTGCCCGAGCTGCTGGCGCGCGTAAAGGCGCTGCTGCGCCGCGCCGACCTGCTGCGCGCCGCGCAAACGCAGGCGCCGGGCCAGCAAGGCGCGGCCGCGCTGCGCAACGGCGACCTGGAAATCCTGCCCGCCAAGCGCCAGGTGCGCTACCGCGGCGAGGCGCTGGAATTCACCGCGCTGGAGTTCGACCTGCTGCTGCACTTTGCGTCCCACCCCGGCCATGTGTTCTCGCGTTCGCAACTGCTCACCGCCGTGTGGGGCTACACCCACGACGGCTACGAGCACACCGTCACCACGCACATCAACCGCCTGCGCGCCAAACTGGAGGCCGACCCGATGCGGCCCGAGCTGATCCTCACGGTGCGCGGCGCGGGCTACAAGATGCGAGATGCGCCGCGGTGACGGTCCGCCTCAAGATCGCGTTGACCATCATGGCCACCGGGCTGATCACCGCGCTGCTGGTGATCGCCACGGTGTGGGTGGCTTTCGAGCGCTTCGAGCATGAGACCACGTTCCAGCGCGCCACCGCGTTCCTGGGGCGCGTGACCTCCACCTACGACAACCTGCTCGACCTGCACGACCGCCAGCCGCAGGAATTCAACGCCTGGATGCGCAACCTGGTGCTGTACGAACCCGATACGCAGCTCTATCTGCTCGACGCGCAGGGCGCGATTCTTTCGCGCACCGGCGACGCCCAGTTGCCGGCCGGCTACAAGGTCTCGATGGGCCCGTTGCTGGCGGCGGCGGCCGGCGCGACCGGCCAGCGCAGCATGCCGTACGTGATGGGCGACGACCCCGAGCGCATGGACGCCAACGCGGTGATCGCCGCGCGCCCGCTGCGCCGCGCGATCATCCGCAACGACGAACCGGTGTCGGGCTATCTGTACCTGGTGTGTCACAAGGCGGACCTGCCCGCCTCGCGCTGGGAGGCGGTGCGCAAAAGCTTCGCGCTGCCGGCGCTGGTGGCCATCGCCGGCATCGTCGCGCTGACG
Organism: Methylibium sp.; assembly: GCA_043718725.1. Classification (GTDB taxonomy): domain Bacteria; phylum Pseudomonadota; class Gammaproteobacteria; order Burkholderiales; family Burkholderiaceae_C; genus LGRD01. The sequence continues at coordinate 1,864 of JAYSVE010000145.1, read as the reverse complement.
ACCCTGCTGGCGTGGTTGGTGATCGCCTCCGTCACGCGCCCGTTGCGACGCCTGACGGATGCGGTGGCGGCGCTGTCGCAGCGCGGGCTCGAAGATGGCCTCACCCAATCGGCGCAACCCCTGCTGCCCGCCGCGCCACGCGGCGAAATCGGCCAACTCACCCGCGCCTTCGAGGTGATGCTTAGCACCTTGCGCAAACAGTGGGATGCATTGCGCCGGCTCGACCATTTCCGGCGTGAAGGCGTCAGCAACCTGTCGCACGACCTGCGCTCGCCGCTGACTGCCACCGTGGCCTGCCTGGAGACACTGGAAGGGCGCTGGGCCCAGGACGCGCAGCGCGGCGACGACCGGCGCCTGGTCGAAGTGGCGTTGCGCAACACCCGCAATGCGGCCAGGCTGGTGCAATCCCTGGGCGACCTGTCCAAGCTCGACGAGCCGCAGTTCAAGCTCAAGCCCGAATCGGTGGACGCCGGTGAATTGCTCGACGATATCCGCCTGCGCTTTGCCGAGCGCGCGGCCCGCCAAGGGGTGCTGCTGCGCACCGAGCCGTCGGTCGCGGCCGAGACCGAGCCACCGTTCGCGATGCTCGACGTCGAGCTGTTCGAGCGGGCCGTCGCCAACCTGGTCGACAACGCCCTCAAGTTTTGTCCGGCGGGCGCCGGCATCACCTTGAGCGCGGACGTGCTGGACGGTCGGCTGCGGGTGCGGGTCAGCGACACCGGCCCGGGCATCAAGGCCAGTGACCTGCCGCACCTGTTCGACCGGTTTTTTCAAAGCCGCCAGAGCGTGGCGCCAGCCACCGGCGAGGGCGGTCGGGGCCTGGGCCTGGCCATCGTCAAACGCATCGTCGAACTGCACGCCGGCGAGGTGAGTGTGAGCAGCAGCGCGGACGCCGGCACCTGCGTCACGCTGTCGGTTCCGGTGGGGCGCGGATGAGCTTTTCGGTGACGCCGCACTGACCCAAAATCTCGCAGGGAAAGCCCCAGTGCGGTGCGCCGGCGCCAGCGCCTACAGTCTCGCCACTCGCATCCGGCCCGCGCGACGGGCCGGTGTTGGTCGAGGGCTGAGGAGACAAATGTTCGTGCTGCCCGGGCGTGTCGCCCAGGCAGCACAGGTCGCGGTCGAATCGCCGGCCGATGGCAAAAGAAGCAAAAGGGCGCCGGCCAACCTGGCGCCCTTTTCACTTGTGCGCCGTGCGCAGACTTTGCCGTCCCCCACTCGGCGGCGATGGTTGTGGCGATCGGCGGAATTGACGGCGGCGGCTGCTGCTTTTCCGCGCACCGGCGGCGCCACGCACTTCTAGCATGGGGTTCAAACCATCTTCCCCGGAGGCCGCCATGCCCGTCGATCCGCAACTGCGCACGCTCAACGTCGACATCCCCTCGCAACCGGATGTGCTGGTGGAGTTGTCGCTGATGCTTGCCGACGACCAGACGAACCTGCAAGCGATGAGCGCGTTGATCGCCGCCGACATGGCGTTGGCCTCGGCCGTGCTCAAGGCCGTCAACTCTTCGCTCTACGGCCTGAGCGGCCGGATCCAGAGCGTCAAGCAGGCCATCACCTACCTGGGCACGCGCGAGGTCGCTTCGGTCACATTTGCGATGGGCTTGAAAGCGGTGTTCCCGCACGCCCCCGAACTCGACCCCATCTGGGAGCGCGCCAATGTGCGCGGGATGCTGATGGGACGCATCGCCAAGGCCTTGAATGTCGATTCATGGGTGGCCCATTCCGCCGGGCTGTTCGAGGAATGCGGCAAGGCTGTGCTGCTGCGCCATGCCCCGGGCCGCTATCGCGCCCTGCTGAAGACGGCGACCGACGACGAGCACCTGCTTCGGCTCGAACGCAGCGAGTTCGGTGTCGACCA